>NZ_JBSFHW010000062.1:0-49787 GCF_053597275.1 Streptomyces sp. NPDC001492
CGCGAGGCGAACCTCCGTCTGACCCCGCTCGGCCGCACCGGCACGGTGGACGACATCGCCCCGCTCGTCGCCTTCCTCCTCTCGGACGACTCCGCGTTCATCACCGGAGCCGAGATCCCGGTCGACGGCGGCCTCACCTCCCACGGCGGCGCGATGGCGATCTCGGACGCCCTGCGCCCCGACGCATGAACCAGCACACGCACGGCAGAAAGGCTCCCCAGCCATGGACAAGGTCCACGCGAGCGCCGTGGAGGCGGTCGCCGACATCCCCGACGGTGCGTCGCTGTCCGTCGGCGGCTTCGGCCTCAGCGGCATTCCCGACGTGCTCATCCAGGCCCTCCACGCCCAGGGCGCCACGGGCCTGCGGGTGGTGTCGAACAACTGCGGCGTGGACGGACGGGGACTGGGCGTTCTGCTGGCCGACGGCCGGATCGCCCGCGTGACGGGGTCCTACGTCGGCGAGAACAAGGAGTTCGCCCGTCAGTACCTGTCCGGCGAACTGGAGGTGGAGCTGGTCCCGCAGGGCACGCTGGCCGAGCGGCTGCGCGCCGGAGGTGCGGGCATCCCCGCCTTCTACACGCCTGCCGGGGTGGGCACTCAGGTCGCCGAGGGCGGCCTCCCCTGGCGCTACGCATCCGACGGAGCGGTGGCCGTGGCCTCCCCGCCCAAGGAGACCCGGGACTTCGCCGGCCGGACGTACGTCCTGGAACACGCCATCACCACCGACTTCGCACTCGTCCGGGCCTGGCGCGGAGACACCCACGGAAACCTGGTCTTCCGCAAGGCGGCCGCCAACTTCAACCCGCTCGCGGCGACGGCCGGCCGCATCACGGTCGCCGAAGTCGAACAGCTCGTGGAACCGGGCGAGTTGAGCCCGGACGAGGTGCATCTGCCGGGCATCTACGTGCAGCGGGTGGTGAAGCTGACGGCGGCCCAGGCCGCCGCCAAGCAGATCGAACACCTTCTGATTTCCGCGTCTTCGACACGAGGGACCGTACGCCCATGAGCACCGCCACCCCCACCCGACCGGGCTGGACCCGCGACCAGATGGCCGCCCGCGCCGCCGCCGAACTCAGCCACGGCTCCTACGTCAACCTCGGCATCGGCCTGCCCACCCGCATCCCCGGCCATCTCCCGCCCGGCGTGCACGTCGTGCTGCACTCCGAGAACGGCATCCTCGGCACCGGCCCGTATCCGTACGAGGACGAGGTCGACCCGGATCTGATCAACGCGGGCAAGGAGACCGTCACCGTCCTGCCCGGCGCGTCCTTCTTCGACTCCGCGCTCTCCTTCGGCATGATCCGCGGCGGTCACATCGACACGGCCGTCCTCGGCGCCCTGCAGGTCTCCGCCGGCGGCGACCTCGCCAACTGGATGATCCCCGGCAGGATGGTCAAGGGCATGGGCGGCGCCATGGACCTCGTCCACGGCGCCCGCCGCGTCATCGTCCTGATGGACCACACCGCCAAGGACGGCACCCCGAAGCTGCTCGAGAAGTGCACCCTGCCACTGACAGGAGAGCGCTGTGTGCACCGCGTCATCACCGACCTCGGCGTCCTCGACATCACACCCGACGGCCTGGTCCTGGTGGAATGCGCGCCGGGTGTGAGCGTGGACGACATCGAGGCTCGAACGGACGCGCCGGTGAAGACCTGAGCCACGCGTCCGTGCGCTGCGGGCAGGGACTGTGTCCCTGCCCGCAGCCACGTTTTCCGACGCGTTCCTACGACAGGGGCATGACCTTGCGGTAGGTGAACACCGCGGCCGTCGCCACCACGACATGCATCAGCAGCAGCGCCCCGACGCCGGTGGCGCCGCCGGCACCGAAGAGCAGGAAGTCGGGAACGAAGGACACGACGACGAGCGTCGGCACCAGCCACCGCACCAGCGCCCGGGGATCCTTCGACACCCTGCGCACCACGGCCCAGCCGACCGCGCCGGCCACGACGCCGACCGCCGTCAGGAATATGTACGAGGACGCCTTCAGCGGCTCGAAGTCGTCAGGCGCGCCCACGGCCGAAGCGAGGAGCGCCAGGAGCGCGTCCGCCGCGGAGGCCACGACGATCGCGGCGAGCACACCTCCCGCCACCACGAGCGGACCACGGCGGACGACGACTTCGTCAGAGGCAACAGACATGGCAACTCCGGGGAGGGACGGCGGAGGGGCTCCGCGAGAAGTGTTTGAAGTATCAAACGACAGTCTGAACGAATGTGTTTGAGGATTCAAGCTCAAGCGCCGACGAGTCCACTGTCCGGCCTCGCCCCAGGCAGCCGGCCGCAGCCTGCATCAGGATGTGGTCAGGCCTCCTCGATCGCCACGGTGACGGGCGTACCGGTCTCGACCGTACGGCTGACCGTGCAGAGCCGGTCGTGGGAGGTCTTGACGGCCCGGGGGAGAATCGCGCGGGCCCGGTCCGCGCCTTCGCCGTCCGGAAAGGCGACGGAGAAGGTGACCTGGAGATCGGTCATCCGGTTTCCGAGCTCGTCATTGATCTTGTTGCCGGTCACCGCGACGGAGAACCTGGTCGGCTCCGCATGACGGCTGGTGGCGACGTCGACGTCGACCGCCGTGCAGCCGCCGAGCGCGGCGAGCAGCAACTCGACGGGGGTGAATGCGTCCTCCCCGTCGCCTTCGGAACCGGTCCCGAAACTGATCGTGCCGCCGCGGGCGTTCGTCGCGAGGAAGTGTCCGGTGCTGGTTCGCTCGACGGTGACGGAGCGCAGGGAGTCTTCTGCCATGGCGACGACACTAAGCGCTCGGCGGGGTGTGCAGCGAAGTCCGGGCAGTGTGTCCGGTCGGTGGGACCGCGGTCCCGGCTGAGCGGGGAAGACCCTTGCACTGCCTGCACGCACGCCGAAGGGCCGGCCCAGGCCCGCCAGTACGCTTCGGTCGGATCAGGCGGCCGACGGCAGATGCCCGGTCGGTGTCCGTGACCCGCTCCGGGACGATCTTGCCGCCGGTGTCCTGGGTGCGGAGACGCAGGCCCGCCAGGAGGCTTCTGAGGTGCGGGGGTGCGGTGCCGGCCTCTCGGCATGCACGAACTCCTCCAGCAGAGGGAGTGCCGGGCTGACGTGCTGCGCCGGCCCTCCGCGTGGCCGCAGTCAGCGTCACCCGCCCAGGATGATCTTCCAGACGCGCGTCGCCACCTGCAGATTGAGCCGGGTGTCCACATCCGCCAGATCGCGGTCGCTGATCTCACGGATGCGCTGCAGCCGGTAGCGCAGGGTGCTGCGGTGGACCGTCAACGCGGCGGCCGCATCGTCGTAGTTGCCTCCGCAGTCGAAGTAGCGCGAGAGCGTTTCCACCAACTGCGTGTCGTGCTCCGCGTCGTAGTCGATCAGCCGGCCGAGCCACTCCCGCACGAAGCCTTCGAGTTCCCGGAGATCGTTGCCGGGACCCAGGATCCGGTACAGCCCGAGGTCGTCGAAGAACGTCGTCCCGCTGCGCCGGCGGGAGTTCTGCCGCACCTCCAGAGCCCGCAATGCCTCCTGATAGCAGCGTGGAATGCCGGCCGGGGAGTCGCAGCGGGCGCTCACCCCGATGGCTCCGCCGGGCGTCCCCAGCTCATGGACCAACGCGGCGTGCACGGCAATGTCGTCGGGCCTTGCGTCGGTCAGCAGGACCATCCGGTCGCCGCGACGGGTGATCAGCGGACGGGTCGCCGTGGTGGCCGTCGCTTGTTCGACGGCCCGGGTGAAGGAGTCGTCTGCGGCGTTGCCCGGCCAGTACACCACTACTACGTAGTGGCTACGTTGCAGGTCGTGGCCGACGGCATCGCCCCGGGCGTAGGCGCTCGTCTCGTCAGTGCCCTCCAGCAGGTCGTCGATCAGTTGGCGGCGCAGCCGCTGTTCGACCTCGGTGAGTTCGCGCAGGTGCATGAGCTCCTGGGCGAGCGACCGCTGGGCGTGGTCCAAGGCGAACATGGTGTGCTCGTTGGCCGTCACCTCGGGGTCCTCGACGGCGAGTACGCCGAGGACGACGCCGCGCGGGCGGACCAGGGCCATCAGCCGGCCCTTGACTCTGACCGGGCCCGCCTCGCGCGCGACCTGCCGCAGCATCTCTTCCTGACGGGTCGGCGACAGCAGCGGATAGGGGTCGGGTCGGCCGGGACCGGCCCAGGACCTCAGGTTGCCGAACCGGTCCTCGATGAGCGCCGACAGCCCCGTGAGCTCGTAGAGCGCTTGGGTGATGGCGTCCTCGCCACCGCCCCGGGCAGCCACACGGGCGAGGGTCTCGTGCACGGTCCTCTGCAGGTGCTGCTCGGAGCGGACTGTGTCCAGCTGCCGCAGTGCGGTGTCCCGTTCGGTGCGGAGTCGGCTCAGTTCGCCGGCGTTGTCGTGCTGCGAGGCGTGCGTGGCCGCCAGTGACAGGGCCGCCGAGGTGAGTTCGACGAGGGTCGAGAGAAGGAAGTGCCCCTCCTCATCGGGTCCCGAGGGGGAGGAAACCACGATGTAGCCGAGCAGACCGCCGAACCCACGCAGGCCGAACGCCCAGGTCCAGGACCGCTCACGAACGGATACCGCGCCGTCAGCCTCGCCCAGCTCCTTCATGTGTGCGTCGTCGACCGTTGGCGCTCTCGCGTCCTGGCCGGGGACGCGCGACAAACCGTGGCCCGTCGCAAGGTATCCGGCCTCGGCGCTGTAGGGACCAAGGGCACTGACATGCCGCATGGCCAGACGCACGATCTCACTCTGCTCCGTGCAGGTGAACAGGGCGCGGGACAGCACCAGCAGCCCATGCGGATCCAGCACCGCGAGCGGACGGGGGGCGCGCCGTTCGGTGCCCGCGGTGTCGCTCGGGAGGCGGGACACTTCCTGGCCGGAGACGTCGGAGGACAACCTCTGTGACGGACGGTAGGCCATAGACCACTCCGTTCTCCGGTCATCGGAGGCGATCGAGCGAATCGCGAGATCCACGCCTTTATGAGCCACGCGTACCCAGCCCACGCAAGGTCATCCGGCTTGTCAGGATTTGGCCTTGTTCTCATGGAGTGACCCATGCGCCGATTTCTGACCTGCCGGGTGCAGGCGGAGCGCACTGCCCTCTTGCCACTGTGAGCTGGTCAGGGATCGCCGGACTCATCGGTGGCCGCGGCAGGAAGGACTGGCTGATGAACGAGCAGGCCCGCAGGGCCATCGCCTCGTACACGACCTACCAGGAGGCGGAACGCGCCGTCGATCACCTTTCCGATCAGGGTTTCCCCGTCGAGAGGGTGGCCATCATCGGGCAGGACGTGCGCCTGGTCGAGCAGGTGACCGGCCGCACGGGACCCGGCGGCGCCGCCCTGCACGGCGCGGCGAGCGGCGCCCTGCCCGGCGCACTGATCGGATGGATCTTCGGGCTGCTGAACTGGCTGGACCCGGTCGTGTCGGGGCTGCTCCTCGCCTTGTACGGGCTGGTTTTCGGAGCACTGGTCGGCGCGCTGTTCGGCCTGCTGGTGCACTCGGCCCAGGGCGGCCGCCGGGACTTCGCCTCGGTGAGCTTCATGCAGCCCAGCCGGTACGAGGTCGTCGCCGACGACGCGGTCGCCGACGAGGCGGTGCGGCTGCTGGCCGAACTGCCCAGCGGGACCGGCGCCGGCACAAGCAGCGGGGCTTGGAAGAGCAGCCGTCCCCGGAGCGGTCCCGCCGTCACCTGAGCGATTACGGAAGACGGGCGCGATTCCGAGGACGCACGGGGGCCGCCCGTCGCGGAAGGAGTTCCCCATGGCCAAGGCAGTAGGCATCGACCTGGGCACCACGAACTCGGTGATCGCCGTCTGGGAGGGCGGCGAGCCGACCGTCGTACCCAACAGCGAGGGCAACCGCACGACGCCGTCCGTGGTGGCCTTCACCGACACCGGCGAGCGCCTGGTGGGCCAGCTGGCCCGCCGGCAGGCGATCCTCAACCCCAAGGGCACCATCTACTCGGCCAAGCGGTTCATCGGCCGGCACTTCGACGAGATATCCGAAGAGGCCAGGGCCGTCGCGTACGACGTGGTCGAGGGAGACGGGGGCGCGGCCCGCTTCAAGGTGCGCGACAAGCTCTACGCGCCGGAGGAGATCAGCGCACAGGTGCTGCGCAAGCTGGCCGACGACGCCTCCAAGCAGCTGGGAGAACGGGTCACGGAGGCGGTCATCACGGTGCCCGCCTACTTCAACGACGCCCAGCGCACCGCCACCAAGGACGCCGGACGGATCGCCGGCCTGGAAGTACTGCGGATCATCAACGAGCCGACCGCGGCCGCCCTCGCCTACGGCATGGACAAGAAGCAGCACGAGACGGTGCTCGTCTTCGACCTGGGCGGCGGCACCTTCGACGTCAGCATCCTCGACGTCGGCGACGGCGTGGTGGAGGTACGGTCCACGGCGGGCGACAGCCATCTGGGCGGCGACGACTTCGACCGCCGGCTGGTCGACCAGCTCGCCGACGGTTTCCAGAAGGAGAACGGCATCGACCTGCGCCAGGACCCGCAGGCCCTGCAACGACTCTTCGAGGCCGCCGAGAAGGCCAAGACCGAGCTCAGCTCGGTGACCCAGACACAGGTCAGCCTGCCGTTCATCACCGCCGACGCCTCCGGGCCCAAGCATCTGACCACGACGATCATGCGGTCCACGTTCGAACAGATCACCGGCGACCTGGTGGAGCGCTGCCTGGGCCCGGTGCGGCAGGCCATGGACGACGCCAAGGTCAGTGACAACGACATCGACGAGGTCATCCTCGTCGGCGGCTCCACCCGCATCCCCGCCGTCCAGGCCCTGGTGCGGAGGCTGACCGGCGGCAAGGACCCCAACATGAGCGTCAACCCCGACGAGGTCGTGGCGATGGGCGCCGCGATCCAGGCCGGGGTCCTCAAGGGCGAGGTCAAGGACGTCCTGCTGCTCGACGTCACTCCGCTGTCGCTGGGCGTGGAGACACGCGGCGGCGTGATGACGAAGATCATCGAACGGAACACCACCATCCCGGTGCGCCGCTCCGAGACCTTCTCCACCGCCGAGGACAACCAGCCCGCGGTCGACGTCGTCGTCCTTCAGGGCGAGCGGGAGAGGGCCGCCGACAACCGGGTCCTGGGCCGCTTCCAGCTCACCGACATCCGCCCCGCGCCGCGCGGAGAGCCGCAGATCGAGGTCATCTTCGACATCGACGCCAACGGCATCCTCAACGTCACCGCGCGGGACAAGGACACCGGCAAGGAGCAGGGCATCACCATCAGCGAGAGCTCCAACCTCGACCGCACCGAGGTCGAGCGGATGGTCCAGGAGGCCGAGCGCAACCAGGGCGAGGACAAGGCCCTGCGCGAGGCGGTCGACGCCCGCAACGAACTGGATGCCATCGCCTACCAGGTCGAAAAGCGCCTCGGCGAGCTCGGCGACACCGCGCCCGCACATGAGAAGGCCCGCGCCGAGATGCTGGTGTCCGAGGCCCGCGAGGCGGTCAAGAACGAGGTCGGGGCGGACAAGGCCCGGCCACTGACGTCCGAACTCCAGCAGGTCTTCGCGGGGCTCGCGGCTCACCAGGCGGGAGCAGCTGGGGGCGGTCCGGCGGACACCGGCTCGCCGGACGGATCCGGTCCCGGCGGGACCGCGCCAGGCGGCGCCGGCGACGACGACGTGATCGACGCCGAGTTCGACAAGGGCTGAGGTGCCCGCCATGCCCATCCCACCCCGGGGCCGAGAGCCCGACCCAGCATCGGAAGGCGCCGTACGGTCGCCGCGCGGCGACCTTGAGCCGCCCGGACCGCCGACCGATGAGGCCGAGCCGGGGCCCGACGCCGCAACTGGCGCCGCCGCACCCGAGGACGCATACGCGGCCGCGCTGCGAGAGGTCGAGGACCGCTGGCGGCGTGCCCTCGCCGACCTCGACAACCTGCGCAAGCGCCACTCCAGGGAGCTGGAGCGGGAGCGCGCGGGCGAACGCGCCCGTACGGCCGCGGCCTTCCTGCCCGTCATCGACAACCTGGAACTGGCCCTGAGCCACGCGGCCGCCGACCCCGGTGCGATCGTCGAAGGTGTCCGGGCCGTGCGCGACCAGGCCGTGAACGTTCTGGAGAGGCTGGGCTACCCGCGTCACGCCGAGACCGGCGTCCCGTTCGACCCGGCCCGGCACGAGGTGGTCGGCGTGGTCCAGGACCTCGACGCCGATCCGAACACCGTGGTCCAGGTGCTGCGCCCCGGTTACGGCGAGGCCGACCGGCAGCTGCGGCCTGCCGCGGTGACCGTCGCCAAGCGGGAGTGAGCGGCCATGGCACGCGACTTCTACGAGGTGCTCGGCGTTCCGCGCACCGCCGACCGGGACGAGATCCAGCGGGCCTATCGCACCCTGGCCCGCAAGTACCACCCCGACATCAACAAGGATCCCGAGGCGGAGGAACGGTTCAAGGAGATCAATGAGGCCTTCAGCGTCCTGTCCGACCCCGACCAGCGGGCCCGCTACGACCGCTTCGGTGAGGACTTCCGGAAGGTTCCGGAGGACTGGGAGGAGCGGGTCGGTGCCGGTGCCGGAGCGGGCGGCGGATTCCGGTGGGCCACCGGGGGCGGTCCCCGGGTCCGGTACGCCACCAGCGGCTTCGGTGCCGAGGGCGTCGACGTCGAGGACCTGTTCGGCTCGTTCTTCGGGGGCGCCGGACGGATGCGTGTCCCCGGAGCGGACCAGGAGGCCGAACTGCCGCTCACCGTCGAGGAGGCCTACCGCGGAGGCCGCCGCACCGTCACCCTCGCCGGGTCCGACGGGCAGCGGCGCTACGAGGTGGACGTGCCGGCCGGCGTCACCGACGGCCAGCGCATCCGGCTGGCGGGCGAGGGTGGCCGCGGCAGTGGCGACGGTTCCGCGGGGGATCTGTATCTGCGGGTGCGGATCCAGCCGCACCCCCAGTTCCGCCTCGACGGCCGGGACGTGTACGTGCAGCTTCCGGTCACCCCATGGGAGGCAGCGCTGGGCGCGACCGTCCCGGTGCCTACGCCGAGCGGTGCCACGGCGAAGGTGACCGTGCCTGCCGGATCCTCCAGCGGACGGCGCCTGCGGCTGCGCGGCGAGGGCATGCCGGCCCCGCGCGGCGCCAACGGAGACCTGTACGCGGAGCTGCGGATCATGGTGCCACCCCGGCTGAGCGACCGGGAGCGCGAGCTGATGGAGGAACTTGCCGCTGTCTCCTCGTTCGACCCCAGGAGGACGTGATGAGCGACCGACCGGCCGAGGCCCGCCCCTCCCCCGCACGCACGCACGAGGTGGGCGTGCAGTACGCGATCGTGCCCGTGCCCAGGCTGTCCCTGGAGACCGTCGCCCGCCGCTCGGGCCTCCATCCCGACCTGATCCGTCGGTTCGTCGCCCTCGGACTGGTGGACGCCGACCGTGACACCTCCGGACGGCTGATGTTCGCCCCCACGGCCCCGGCCGCCCTGGCCCGCGTCCAGCGGTTGCGCACCGGGCTGTGCCTGAACTACGCATCCCTCGGTCTGGTGCTCGACCTGCTCGACCGCATCAGCCTGCTCGAAGCCGCGCTGCGGCGTGCAGGCATGAGGAGTGATCTACCACCATGGACATGAACCGCCTGACCCAGAAGTCACAGGAAGCCCTGCAGGAGGCCCAGAGTGCCGCCGGCCGCCTGGGCCACACCGAGGTCGACGGCGAACATCTGCTGCTCGCCCTCCTCGACCAGGAGGAGGGCCTGATCCCGCGGCTGCTGCAGCAGGCGGGCACCGAACCCGAGGAGTTGCGCGCGGCCGTACGCGAAGACCTCTCCCGCCGGCCCAAGGTGACCGGCCCGGGCGCGGCGCCGGGCCAGGTCTTCGTCACCCAGCGCCTGGCCCGGCTGCTGGACGCGGCCGAGCGGGAGGCCAAACGCCTCAAGGACGAGTACGTGTCCGTGGAACACCTCCTGCTGGCCCTGGCCGAGGAGGGCTCGGCGACCGCGGCCGGGCGCCTGCTGAAGGAACATGGCGTGACCCGGGACTCCTTCCTCGGCGCGCTCACCCAGGTCCGCGGCAACCAGCGGGTGACCTCCGCCAACCCCGAGGTGGCCTACGAGGCTCTGGAGAAGTACGGCCGCGATCTCGTCGCCGAGGCTCGGTCCGGGCGGCTGGACCCGGTCATCGGCCGCGATGCGGAGATCCGACGCGTCACCCAGATCCTCAGCCGCAAGACCAAGAACAACCCCGTCCTGATCGGCGATCCCGGCGTCGGCAAGACCGCCATCGTCGAGGGTCTGGCCCAGCGCATCGTTCGCGGCGACGTCCCCGAGGGCCTGCGCGACAAGACGGTGTTCGCCCTCGACATGGGCTCCCTCGTCGCCGGCGCCAAGTATCGCGGCGAGTTCGAGGAACGCCTCAAGGCCGTACTGAGCGAGGTCAAGGCCACCGAGGGGCGGATCCTGCTCTTCGTCGACGAGTTGCACACGGTCGTCGGCGCGGGCGCCGCCGAGGGCGCCATGGACGCGGGCAACATGCTCAAGCCCATGCTGGCACGCGGCGAACTCCACATGATCGGCGCGACCACCCTGGACGAGTACCGCAAGCACATCGAGAAGGACGCCGCCCTCGAACGCCGCTTCCAGCAGGTCCTGGTCGACGAACCGAGCGTGGAGGACACCATCTCCATCCTGCGCGGCCTGCGCGAACGCCTGGAGGTCTTCCACGGTGTGAAGATCCAGGACACCGCGCTGGTCTCCGCGGCGACACTCTCCCACCGCTACATCACCGACCGTTTCCTGCCCGACAAGGCCATCGACCTCGTCGACGAGGCCTGTGCCCGGCTGCGCACCGAGATCGACTCGATGCCCGCCGAACTCGACGAGATCACCCGCCGGGTGACCCGCCTGGAGATCGAGGAGGCGGCCCTGTCCAAGGAGACCGACGCCGCGAGCAAGACCCGTCTGGAGGAACTGCGCAAGGAACTGGCCGACCTGCGCGGCGAGGCCGACGCCAAACACGCCCAGTGGGAGGCCGAACGGCAGGCCATCCGCCGCGTGCAGGAGCTGCGCCAGGAACTGGAGCAGGTCCGCCACGAGGCGGAGGAGGCCGAACGCGCCTACGACCTCAACCGCGCCGCGGAACTGCGCTACGGCCGCCTTCAGGACCTGGAGCGCCGGCTGAAGGCCGAGGAAGAGCAACTGGCCGCCAAACAAGGGCAGAACCGGCTGCTGCGCGAGGTCGTCACCGAGGAGGAGATCGCCGAGATCGTCGCCGCCTGGACCGGCATCCCCGTCGCCCGCCTCCAGGAGGGCGAACGCGAGAAGCTGCTACGCCTCGACGAGATACTGCGCGAGCGCGTGATCGGCCAGGACGAGGCCGTCAAGCTGGTCGCCGACGCCATCATCCGCGCCCGCTCCGGCATCCGCGACCCGCGTCGCCCCATCGGCTCGTTCATCTTCCTCGGCCCCACCGGCGTCGGGAAGACCGAGCTGGCCAAGACCCTCGCCCGGGCCCTGTTCGACTCCGAGGACAACATGGTCCGGCTCGACATGAGCGAGTACCAGGAGCGGCACACCGTCAGCCGGCTCATGGGGGCCCCGCCCGGATACGTCGGCTACGAGGAGGGCGGCCAGCTCACCGAGGCCGTGCGCCGCAAGCCGTACTCGGTCGTGCTGTTCGACGAGATCGAGAAGGCGCACACCGATGTCTTCAACACCCTGCTCCAGGTCCTCGACGACGGCCGTATCACCGACTCCCAGGGCCGCACCGTCGACTTCCGCAACACCGTGATCATCATGACGTCCAACATCGGCTCCCAGTACCTCCTCGACGGGGCCACCGCCGAGGGCGAGATCAAGCCGGACGCCCGCGCCCTGGTGATGGGCGAGCTGCGCGGGCACTTCCGCCCGGAGTTCCTCAACCGCGTCGACGACATCGTGCTGTTCAAGCCGCTCGGTGAGCGGCAGATCGAGCGGATCGTGGAGCTGCAGTTCGACGAGCTGCGCCGGCGCCTCGCCGAACGCCGTATCTCCGTCGAACTCACCGACGCGGCCCGCGAGTTGATCGCCCATCAGGGCTACGACCCGGTGTACGGGGCACGGCCGCTGCGGCGTTACATCTCCCACGAGGTCGAGACGCTGGTCGGGCGCGCCCTGCTGCGCGGCGACGTCCAGGACGGCGCGAAGGTCCGCGTCGACGCCGAGCACGGCGAACTGGTGGTCACCTACGACCAGCACGAGGACCTGGAGGGAGCGAGGGCGGCATGAGCACCCTGCAAGCCACCAACGTCACCTGTCCGCACTGCGGGCGCACCAACCGGGTGCCGGCAGCCGCCGAGGGCCGCCCCAGGTGCGGCAACTGCAAGCAGCCGCTGCCCTGGATGGCCGACGCGGGCGACGACGACTTCACCGAGGTCGTCGAGCAGGCCACCGTGCCCGTCGTCGTCGACCTGTGGGCCACCTGGTGCGGCCCCTGCCGCATGGTGAGCCCCGCGCTGGAGAAGGTCGCCGCCGATCTCGCCGGAAAGATCAAACTGGTCAAGGTCGACATCGACAAGAACCCGCGCCTGGCGCGGCGGTTCGAGGTCCAGGCGGTGCCGACGCTGCTGGTCCTCGACCGGGGCAAGACGGTCGCCCGGCAGGCGGGGGCGGCGCCCGCCCCCGTTCTGCGCCAGTGGGTGGAAGAGTCGATCACTGCCCGGGAAGGGTGATCCGGATGACCCTGCATGCAGACCCCCACCTCGCGTATGTCCGGCCGGTCCTGCCGCAGACCTCAGAAGGGTGTCAGGAGTGTCTGCTGCTCGGCTCCCCATGGGTCCACCTCAGGCTCTGCCTGACCTGCGGCCACGTAGGCTGCTGCGATTCCTCGCCGAACCGGCACGCCCGCCGTCACGCCGCCGCCGACGGCCATCCGATCGTGGCGTCGCTGGAGCCCGGCGAGGACTGGCGCTGGTGCTTCGTCCATGAGGCGTTCGTGTGATGCCCGGCGACGAGAAGCGGCCCGGCGCAGCGCCTGTGCCGGACGAGGCGGAGGTAAGCGTCCCCTTCGAGACCCCCGACATCTACGGCGCCTATCCCCGCCTGTCGGACGACCAGATAGCCCGTCTGGCGCAGCATGGCCGGCAGCGAGCGGCTGACGCCGGTGACGTGCTGATCAGGGAGGGGGAGCGGTGCGAGACCTTCTACGTCGTCCTCAGTGGCTCGGTCGCCGTCATCGAGGACTACGGCACACCCGACGAACATCTGCTGCGTGTGCACGGCCCTGGCCGCTTCATCGGCGAACTCGGGCTCCTGAAGGGACAGGTGGCCTTCTACACCGCCGTGGTCAGGGACCCCGGCGAGATCCTCGCCCTGTCCATGGATCAGCTGCGTGACCTGGTGACCCGGGACTCCACCCTTGGTGATGTGGTGCTGCGCGCCTGCCTGGGCCGCCGAGCTCTGCTCGTCGGGCAGGGCGCCGGCTTCCGCATCATCGGCTCGCGCTATTCGCCCGACACCCGGCGACTGCGCGAGTTCGCCGCCCGCAACCGGCTGCCGCACCGCTGGATCGACCTGGAAACCGACGATGAGGCCGAGGCGCTGCTGCGGCGCTTCGGCGTCGGCCCGGAGCAGACACCACTTGTCATCTGGCTGGACACCACCCTGTTGCGCAACCCCAGCAACGCGGAACTGGCCCGGCTCATCGGCCTGCCGTCACTACCCGCCGGAAACCGTCACGGCGACGTCCTCATCGTCGGCTCCGGACCCGCCGGCCTCGCTGCCGCGGTTTACGCCGCCTCCGAGGGCCTGAGCACCACGGTGGTGGAGGCGATGGCCACCGGCGGCCAGGCCGGCACGTCGTCCCGCATCGAGAATCTGCTCGGCTTCCCATCCGGCATCTCCGGCGCCGAACTCACCGAACGCGCGGTGCTCCAGGCCGACAAGTTCGGCGCCCGGATCAGCGTCCCTGCGGAGGCGGCCCGGCTCGAACGGCGGGACGGCCACTACGCCGTCGGGTTCGCCGACGGCAGCGAGGTCACCGCCCGTACCGTCGTCCTGGCCACCGGCGCCCGCTACCGCCGCCTCCATGTGCCCGGCATCGAGCCGTTGGAGGGCGCGAGCGTGCACTACTCGGCGACCGTCTACGAGGCCCAGCAGTGCAGTGCCGACCCGGTGGCGGTGGTCGGCGGCGGCAACTCCGCGGGACAGGCCGTGCTCTTCCTGGCCGGGTACGCACCGCAGGTGTTTCTGCTCGTCCGTGGGCCGAGCCTCGAGGCGCACATGTCCCGCTACCTGATCGATCAGATCGAGCGCCACCCGCGGGTACGCGTGCTGCTGCGCACCGAGGTGACCGAGGTACTCGGCGACAAGGTGCTGGAGGCCGTCACCGTGGTCGACCACCGTACGGGCGAGCACAGCCGGCTCGAGGTGCGGGCCCTGTTCGTCTTCACCGGCGCGGACCCTCACACCGATTGGCTGTCCGGCGCGCTCGCCCTCGACGCGCGCGGCTACGTGCTCACCGGCGCGGAGGCGCAGGCCTGTTCCGTTCCCGAGCTGTGGCAGAGCCAGGGCCGCGACTGCCTGACGTTGGAGACCAGCATGCCTGGCGTCTTCGCCGCCGGCGACGTCCGCAGCGGCTCGGTCAAGCGCGTGGCCTCCGCGGTCGGCGAAGGGGCGATGAGCATCCACTTCGTGCACCGCTACCTGGGCCACACGGCCGCGCCCGGCGGCACCGACAGCTCCCCGCACACCCGTCCGAAGGAGTCCGCCTGGCTCGCATGACACCCAGCGGGCGGCGAGATCACGAGAAGGAGCGAGAAGGAGAAGGAGGCGATGGAAATGACCATGCCCGTCCGGCGCCACCGCGGTGGCGCCATGCAGGACAGGCCCCTTGGCTGGGCACGCAATCCGCTGACGGAGTTCGACCAACTGCTCAGCGAGATGAGCGGACTGATCGAATCCACGGTGGGAGGCGCGGCGCCCGCAGTCGCGTGGACGCCCATGGCGGATGTCACGGAGTCCGACGACGCTTTCCATGTCGAGATCGAACTCCCCGGCGTCAGGAGCAAGGACATCGACGTCGAAGCCAACGGCCAGGAGCTGGTGGTCACCGGAGAGATCAAGGAGAAGGAACGCAAAGGCGTCCTGCGCCGGAGCACCCGCCGCACCGGAGCCTTCGAGTACCGGCTGCGGCTGCCCGGAGAGCTCGACACCGAGAAGATCAATGCGCGGATGTCGGACGGGGTCCTCACCATCACCGTCCCCAAGGCCGAGGTCGCAAAGCCGCGACGCGTCGAGATCAGCGAGACGAGTGAAAGCACCGAGAGCAGCGGCTGAGACGCGAACGCCGCGGTTCCGGACCCCCGTCCGGCACCGCGGCCGAGCCGGCGAGGCTCGACACCCGGGGTGGTGACTCATGAACGACGTGGTGAAAGGAGACAGCGATGAAATACGACGGGTTCCTCGCCCGTGTACGCGAGCGAGGCGAATACAACGACCAGCACGAAGCCGCAGACGTCACCCACGCCGTGCTGGAAGTGCTGGCCCAACGGATCAGTCCGGGAGAGGTCAAGGACCTCGCATCCCAACTGCCCGGCCCGCTCGGACACGTTCTGGACCATGCCACGCCGCAGCATGCGCGGAGCTTCGGGATCGAGGAGTTCTACCGCCGGGTCGCCGAGCGCACCAACGCCCGGCCGCGTACGGCGCAGTGGGACGCCGGCGCGGTCCTGACCACGGTTGCCGACGCTGTCACCGGAGGAGAGCTGAACCAGATCATCAGCCAACTCCCCTCCAGTTACGCGGTCCTGTTCGGCAAGCCCGACCTCGCGGACTGAGCCCGTGAGGCGCCCAGCCGCCTGGTCCCGTCGCCCATCACAGCAGGAGGTCGAAGACAGCTCGGGCCTCGTCCCAGTGCTGGGTCTGGGGGTTCTTCAGGTCGGGGTGGAGGATCATGAAGGTCTGGGCCAGGGCCAGGCTGAGTCCGCCGATGATGTCCGGATAGGCCGCCTCGGTCTCCTCGTCGGGCGTGCGGTCCAGGGCGGGATGGGCGGCGAGCTGGTCCAGGATCGGCTTGAGTTCCACTTCCTGGTCGATCTTCCGGAAGTGGTGAATGCTCTCCTGCAGGCCTTTCGTGATCGGCAGGTCACAGCTCCGGATGATGTCGCGCCCGTTGGCCTTGGCCGTGGACTGCGCGACGGTCAGCAGATCGTAGAGCTTGGCGTCGACGAAGTCGCTGTAGCGCTTGAGATCGTTCTTGTCGACGTCCAGCCCGGCGGCCGCGCGGAAGAACTTTTCGAACCCGGCGATGGACATCACGGTCATGACGGCAACCTCCGGCTGCGGGCGCCGGGGGCTCCCAGCTCCCTGGGGCTCCCAAGCCTGGCCGAGGGGGGCGCGCGAACGCATGCGCATGTCGGGCCCAATTGGCTTTCTTGTCTTGCCCTGCCAGACCAGGCATCCGATGGTGACCCTTCAGATGCCGCTGCTGATGAGGCCGAATGCCACGGTGGCGAACACGCCAGGAAACGCTCGGGAGAGGCGCCCGTGGACAGCGCCCGGGCCCGGTTGACGTGGACCTCCCGCCTGACGGCCGCCCCGACGCCGGGTACTGGGAACCGGCCCTGAGCTGGAAAGACGAGGAGATCCCGCCGTACCGCCTGTACCTGCGGGCGGGGCCGGCGTGTCACGCGCCATCGAGGTTACCTCGGCGGCGTCTGCGGGCACATGGGATCGCGGGGCAACCGACGAGGAGGGCCCGTCATGCGTGTGTCGCAGGGCGTTACGGTCGTGGCTCTCCTGGCGGATCCGGACGCGCCGACGGAGATCGCGCAGCGCATGGCCCCGACACTTTCTGCTCGACTCGCCGACAGGTCGGGCCAAGGGCGACGGTTCGACGTCGAGGTGGTGAGTGAGCCCTTCACCTCGGGGACGGAGGACCCGCCCACCCTGATGCGCCGGATCATGGACCGTGGGAGTACGGAGAACTGGGACATCGTCGTTGCCCTCACCGACCTTCCGCTGCACTCAGACGGGCGCAGGGTCGCTGCGAATCTGAATCACGAACAGGGCCTGGCGCTGCTCTCTCTTCCTTCACTGGGGGGCCTGCGGCTGCATACGAAGGCCCGGCGGGCCGTCGAAGAAGCCGTGCTCGGCTTGGCGGGTCAGCAAACCAACGGGGCTGAAAGACCTTCGCGAAGTCAGCCGCTTCTCGCGCCCTTCGTCAATCGTCTCGCGCCTGTACATCCGGGCCCAGCCGGTGAGAAGGAGACCGACGATCTTCGGTACGTCGTCAGCGGGCCGCGGGGTTACCTGCGGGTGCTCGCCGGTATGGTCCGTGCCAACCGGCCGTGGCGGTTGGTGCCGGGCTTGTCGAAAGCCCTGGCGGCCGCACTCGCCACGGGAGCAGTCGCCACCGTGAACTCCACCGTCTGGAGCCTGGCCGCGTCCCTCAGCACGCCACGCCTCGTGATCGCCACGGTCGGGTCTGTCGCCATCATGATCGGCTGGCTGATCGTGGACGCGGAGCTGTGGCATCGATCACCGGAGAGCTCGCCGGAGGCGAGGCAGAGGGCGCGGCTCTACAACGCTTCGACGGTCGTGACCGTGGGTATCGGGGTGCTCGTCTGCTACGTGGGTTTGATGGTCATCAACTGGGTGTGGGCGCTGTTCATCCTCAACGACCAACTGTTCGCTTCCGTGACGCGAAACCCACTGCACGCCGAGGACTACGTGACGTTGGCCTGGTTCGTCGCTTCGGTCGCCACCGTGGGCGGCGCGCTGGGATCAGGCCTGGAGAGCGACGAGGCGATCCGGGCAGCCGCCTACTCCAAGCGCGAACAGGAACGTCGCAACGCCCTCCAAGGCGACCAAGGTGACCAGCCCTCGAAGTGAACCCCGTACTGCGTGGGTGCCGGTTTGCGGGTGGAGGTCAGCCGGGGTCGCGTGCCCGCCGCGCGCGGTGCCGTCAGGAGGCGGCGGCGTGGCCTGGCACGACCCGGCAGGGCGTTCCGGCTAGGCTCACGCCCGTGACGTGGCTGCGGGCCTTCGGGGAGGTCGTGCGATCCGGGCTCACGATCGAGGAGACGCGGCTGGAGCCCCTGCTCGCGCTGCGCACGGCTGCCGGCGTGGCGATCGTCGTCGGGCCGGCGCTGTGGCTGGTCTCCCCCGCGTATGCCGCGTCGGCCGCCCTCGGCGCCTACTCCGCGGGTGCGGCCACCTTCCAGCGCACCTGGCGTCCACGCAAGGTGATCGCGCTCGGGGCGGGTGCGGGTCTGGCACTCAGCACGTTCGTGGGCTACGTGGCGGCGGGGCGACTCGTGACGTTCCTCCCACTGCTGGCCGTATGGGCCTTCGCCGCGGGGATGGCGTGGGCCGTCGGATCGACCGCCGGGATCGTCGCGGCGACGACGGTCGGCAGCATGCTGGTGACCGTCACCCTGCCCACGAGCGTCGGGCGAGCCCTGGAGCATGCCGGGGTCATCGCGCTCGGGGGCGTGGTGCAGGCCGTACTGATCTTGCTGTTCCCGATCCGCCGTTGGGGGGCGCATCGTGACGCGCTCGCCGACGCCCTGGCCGCCCTGGCGGACTACGCCCGCCGACTGCGGCACGACCCGACCGCCCCGTTCGACCCGGAGCCGTTGATGACGGCCCGGGACGCGGCCGCCGTGACGCCGTCACAGGCCCGCACCCGTCCCCCCGTCCTCCATGGCCCCCGGGGCCTCGCCGAGCGCATCCGGCCGGTCGTCGCCGCGCTCGCCGACCCGGACGTCGGCGCCCCGGCGGAGGGACCCGGGCGGGACCGCGCGCGGGAGTTGCTCAACGCGGCCGCCGATGTCCTGGACGCGGCCGCCCGTTCGATTCGTCGCGGTGCTCCCGTCGGCGTGCCGCCCGGGAGCGCGGACGTCCTGCGCGTCGACGAGGAGCACGAGGTGCTGGAAGGGCCCGCCCGGCAGGCCGCCGAGCAGCTCGTGGAACTGCTCGGCGAGGCGTTGGAGATCGCCGCGAGCGGCAGCGCACGCGGGAATGCGCCCACGGCGCCCGGCCCCGCGGGCGCCCGGTTCCTGGTGCGCCCGACGATGTTCCGGCTGGTCCCGGTCGTCGTCCGGGCGGTCCGCCGTGAACTGCGAGGGGACTCGCCCGTGTTCCGGCACGCCGTCCGCCTGGCGGCGGTGGCCACGCTCGGCTATCTGATCGCCACCCGGCTGCCCCTGGGCCACGGTTACTGGGCGCCCATCACCTCGGTGATGGTGATGCGGCCGGACTTCCACCGGACGTACGCGCGTGCGGTGGCCCGTCTCGCCGGGACCCTCGCGGGGGTCGCGCTCGCCACCGGCATGGTGCGGGCCCTGGGCCCGGACGCCCATGTGTTCGGCGCGCTGGCGGTGGTTTCGGTGGGTCTGTCGTACACGTTGATCCGTACCGGCTATGCCTACTCCCAGTGCTTCACGGCCGCGTACGTCGTCTTCCTGCTCGGCATGGGCGGCCAGGCGTGGGAGCAGACGGTTCCGGAGCGGGTGGTGCTCACCCTGCTCGGCGGGGCCCTGGCGATGCTGGCGTACGTGGTGTTCCCCGCATGGGAGACGCCCCGGCTGTCGGGCCGGCTCGCGGACTGGCTCGCCGCCAACGGCCGCTACGCGGCCGCGGTGCTCCGCAGCTACGCCGAACCCACCCCGGAGCATCGCGCCGACATGCGCAGGACACTGCTGGAGAGCAGGGAGGCACGTGCCGCCTGGCAGGAGGCCTACGACCAGGCAAGGCAGGAACCGGTCCGCCCCCGGGGGCTGACGTCGCGCGAGGCGCAGGAGGCGCTCAAGGGGTTCGGCCGGGCGGCGATGCTCATGGAGAGTCACGTCCCGCGGACCGACAGCCGTGTCGTCCCCGAGGCGGAGCGGTTCGCCGAGGCCCTGGAGGCGGACACCGCGCAGGCGGCAGTCGACGTGCGCGAGCACAGGAATCCGGACTGGGGGCGCGTGGAGGAAGCGCTCAACGCGTGGCAGGACGCGGCCGACAACCGGAGCCCGGTCGTGCGGCGGGAGGCGGAACTGCAGAAACGGGCCTTGGAAGAGCTCGCGACGGCCGTGAGCCGCACACCCCTGGAACGGGACGTCGGCTCTGCTCGCGAGGAGCAGCGGGTGCGGGCGACCCTGGCTGCGGAAGGTGACGGATCAGGACCAACGCACCGGGGTGGGTGACGGCGCCGGCCACGGGGAGCGCCGAGTCGTTCCCTCACCGTGAGTGTGTCTGCAAGGTCGCAGAGCGCGGCACATCAACAGCGAGCACAGCATTTTGACGGTCGGACAGGGCATCGGCAGGGCGGGCGGGAAGAGGGACAACTCCCTCTTCCCGCCCGCCCTGTGGGTGAAGGCGGCTCTGCCGCCGATGGTCAGACGCAGAGAAGGACGATCAGGCCATTGCACTCGTTGTCGCCCTCGTCACCACCACCATGGCCACGGTGACCTCTTCCTTCACCGTGGCCTTGTGCCGAGGTCCGCTCGGCGGCGGTCGTCTTTGCGGTGAGCTGCGCGGTGGGCGTCGCGTCAGCGGCGGAAGCGGCGGTCGCCGCTCCGGCCACGCAGGCGATGCCCAGCACGGCACTCACCGCGAATATTCGCGGAAGTCGGAAAGCGATCTTGTTGGCGCGGCCGAGGCGAGTGGGGCTGTTCCCCTGTGTTGTGTTCATGCAGCCACCTTGCACACCCCTGCGGCCAATTTCGCTCCGAGCGCGGCCGATTGGGTGAGCCAGGCGAAATCGGACATTTCGTGGGTCTCCCGGCGCTTCCCGGGCGCTCCTCCGGACGTACGAACTCACCGTCCGGGGGCGGGACTTGCGCGACCACCCCTCTCAGGCGACGGGAGCGTCCAGGGGGCGCAGCTCGTCCGCGTACGAGACGGAGATACGGCGCATCAGGCCATCGGCGGAGATGTCGTACTGGCCCAGCCGCCACAGGGGCGGGGAGTAGGCGTGGATCGAGACGGCGTCGTCGGTGGCACCGGTGAGCCGGTGGATGTGCTCGGGGCCGAAGCAGAAGGACGTGCCGGCGTCGGCAATGACGCGCAGATGGCTGCCGCCGATGCGCGGGGTGGACTCTTCGAGCGCGCCCTGTACGACACTGACGGCGCCGGCGGAGAGGTCGTGGTCGTGCCAGCCGGTGTCGTTCTGCCGGGTCCAGCACAGCAGCCAGATGTCGACGTAGGCGTCGCGGTACAGGGACGCGTAGTGCCGCTCGTGGTCGGAAAAGGCCACGTGGGCGCGCCAGAGGTCCGGGCGGGCGGCGAGGTCCGTCACGAGTGCCTGGAGTTCGCGCTTGTCGAGGGTCCGCTCCGGCAGGGACTCGTACGTCATGGGTGGCTCCTTTCGGGTTTCGGGGCTGCGTCGGGCTCGGGGCACGGCGGTTCAGGTGTGGCCGTGCAGCAGGCGGGCGGGGTTGACGGTGCGCAGGGCGTGGACGGCGGCGTCCGCGCCGAGGTCGGGGATGACGGGCGGTGCGTAGGGGCGGTCGCTGCCGCTGACGAGGACGTCGATGCCGACGGCGCGGACGAGTGCGTCGACGGCCCGGGTGCCGTAGGAGGAGGTCTCGTAGAACACCTCGAAGTCGATCTCGCCGCGGCCGCCGCCGCGCGCGGCGAGCCGTTCGCCGTGCAGGGGCGCGAGGCCCGCGAGGGCGGCGAAGCAGACGCGCAGGGTCGGGTGGCGGGCGCGGCCGAACGCGCGGAAGGCGAACCAGGAGGCGTGCAGCTGCTGCACGTACGGGACCAGGGCCGGCCACCACGGCGGGGTGCCGTCGGCGGGCGGGGCCGCGCCGGGGTGGACGAACAGGGGCTTGTCGTGGCGCGTGAGGACGTCGAGGAGGGGTGCGCAGTGCGCCCAGCCCGCCGCGTCGAGGAGGGCGGTGGCGGGGAGCTGGAGGCCCACGCAGCCGCGGCGCAGCTCGCGTTCCACCGCCTCGGGGTCCACGTCCGTCAGGCACGGGGAGGCCCAGACGGCGAAGGGGGCCGGGAGGGCGAGCGCGCCGTCGTGGAAGGCGGTCAGCAGGGGGGCGGCCTCGTCGGGCGGCAGATATTCGATGCCGAGGGGGCTGGAGAGGGACACCAGGGCCAGGTCGAGGCCGTCGGTGGCGGCGAGGCGCGTGCGGGCCGCCGGGTCGTGGTCGGCCGGGTCGACAGCGTAGGGCGGTTCGCCGGCCAGGTGCAGGGTCCAGGCGTCGAGGTACGGAGGTGCCGTGCGGGAACGCAGCAGCTCGATGAGGGCGGGCGGCCAGATGTGCTGGTGGACGTCGGTGGGCACGCGGCGGTCCTCGCTGAGGGTGCAGTGTTAAGCGTTTCACTGATGCGGTTAACTTAACCGCTTAACCAGGACGTGTGTCAACGGTGTCGGGGCCGTGGGCGGGGCGATGTGACCACAACGCGCGGGCGCCCCGGTAGGCTTCCCGGCATGGCCAGGCCCAACAAGCGCACCACCCTCCGGGAGGTGGCCGAGGCCACGGGCCTCTCCACCGCAGCCGTCTCCTATGCCCTGCGCGGCAAACACGTCTCCAAGGAGACCGAGGAACGCGTGCGCAGGACCGCGGCCGAGCTCGGCTACGAGGCCGATCCCATCGCGCGCGCCCTGGCCAGCGGCCGCACCAGCATGGTCGGCGTCCTCGCGGGAGACCTCCAGGACCTGTGGCAGCAGCAGCTGATGGCGGCCATCGGCCGGGAACTCCTGGCCGGCGACCGCTATGCGCTGATCCTGGACGCGGGCGGCGACCCCGACCGCGAGCTGGTCCTCGCCAAGCAGCTGCGCGACCAGCGGGTCGACGCGCTGCTGGTGTCTCCCGTGAACCCCTCCGCGAAGGGCTGGGCCGACATCGCGGACGCGCTGCCGGTGGTCGCGGTCGGCGACTCGCTGAGCCGGGCCCGCACGGCCGGGCAGGTCATCTTCGACAACCGGGCCGGCATCGACGCCGTACTGGAGTACCTGCACGGACTGGGCCACCGCCGGGTGACCGTCCTGACACCCACCCGGCCCAGCACACCGGACCGGCCGGCCGACGTGTACGTGGGCGAGGCGGCCGACCGGCTCGGGCTGCGGGCCGAACTGGTGCCCTGTCCGCAGGAGTTGGGCGAGGCGACGGCGGTGGCACGGCGCGTGCTGCAGGGTGCGCACTCACCGACGGCGGTGTTCTGCTTCTCCGACTCGCTGGCCTACGGGGTGTACGCGGCCGCGGCGGAGGACTCCCTGGAGGTGGGCCGGGACGTCTCCGTGGTCGGCTTCGACGATCATCCCGTCTCGCGGGTGCTCACGCCGCCGCTGACCACGGTGGACTGGGGGCTGAGCGAGATCGCCGCCGAGGCGGCACGGCTGACGGTCGCGGCGATCGAGGGCAGGCGGGTGCGCAGGAAGCGGGTGCTGTGTGCGCCGCGGATGCGGGAGCGCGGGTCGGCCGTGCGGGCCTGAACTCCGGGTGCACCGAGGATAGGCTCACGCGGCATGACCGTCTCCCCCTCGTATCTGCGCTACGTCGCGATCGGCGACAGTCTGACGGAGGGCATCGGGGATCCTGGTCCTGCGGGCGGGCACCGCGGCTGGGCCGACCGGTTCGCCGAGATCCTCGCGCAGCAGCAACCGGGACTCACGTACGCCAATCTCGCCGTCCGCGGCAAGACCAGCGCGCAGATCAGGGCCGATCAGCTCGGTCCGGCTCTTGCGCTGCATCCGGACCTGGTGACGGTGACGGCGGGCATGAACGATGTCGTACGGCCGCGCTACGACCCGGAGGCGGTCGCCGCGAACATCGAGGAGACCTTCGCCCGGCTGACCGCGTCGGGCGCGCGCGTCGCCACCATGACCTTCCCGGACCTGGGCAAGGTCTCACCGGTCGCGCGCCGGGTGCGGCCCCGGATCGTCGCTCTCAATGCGCGGCTGCGGGTGCTCGCGGCACGGTACCGGGTCGACGTCCTGGACGTCTTCCCGCATCCGTTCACGGCCGACCCGCGGCTGTGGAGCGACGACCGGCTGCATGCGAGTCCGCTCGGGCACGCCAGGATCGCCGCCGGCATGGCCCACACCTTCGGGATGCCCGGATACGAGGACTGGGCCGAGCCGCTGCCCCCGCTCTCCCCCCTCCCGGTGCTGCGTGCCGTGGGGGCCGATGTGCGCTGGGCCGTGGACCATGTGGGGCCCTGGCTGTGGCGGCGGCTGCGCGGCCATGTGCCGGGAGACGGATTCACGGCGAAGAGACCGGAGCCGGCCCCGGTGACGCATCAGGTTGCCTGAACTGCTTTTGCGCCACCGGGCGTTCGCTGTGCTACGCGGCGCAGGCCGGGATGAACGCGTCGGCGAGTGGGGCGGGGCGGGTGAAACAGCCTTCGTGGCTGCCCGGCGCCTCTATGACCAGCGGGTTCTTGAGGCGTTGCGGGAAAGCGGCCGGCGCACTACATGTTCCTCGAGGCCCACGAGGTCCTCGGCCCGTCGGCCGGGTCGTACTACGACGAGGCGGCCGACCCGCGGCCGGGCGGCCGTAGGGCATCAGCCGGAGCGGGTCTCCAGTCGGCAGCAGCAGGAGGCCTCGATCGGTACGTCCGCGGTTGCCGTGGCGATCTTCAGCTGCTGGGCGACGATCTGCGCCTCGCCGTCCTTGCCGAGCCGCACGAGGCATTCGTGGAAGCCGTGCAGCGCCCAGACGTTGGCGGGGTGCTGCTGCGCGCGCGGCAGGGTGTCGTCGAGGCCCAGGTCGGCCCGGTAGACGGCCTCGGCCTCCGCAACCAGGCCCTGTTCGAGGAGCAGCGCCCCGTAGGCGTGCCGGGTGGGCTGCATCCAGCCCCAGGGCTCGTCGTAGGGAAGGCCGTCGTCCAGCTCGATCGAACGGCGCAGGGCCGCGAACGCGGCGTCGTGGTGGCCCTTGCGGTACTCCAGCTCTCCGTCCAGCATCGCCGCGGCGATCGCGAGGATGTCCGCGCAGGTGTTGTTGAACAGCATGCGGGTCTCGGGGACCCGGGCGACCGCGTCGTGGAAGAGCCGCCGCTCGGCCTCCGCCTCCTCGATCCGGCCGGTGGCGGAGAACGCGACACCGCGCGCGTAGTGCAGCATCGCGGTGCTCACGCAGTACAGGCGCATGTCGGCGGGCATCGGCAGGGCGAGGATGTCGCCCCAGCGGCCGAAGCGGATGAGTACATGCACCCGCATCGCGAGGAAGCTCTCCACCCAGTCCGCCATGGGCGGGCTCTGCACCCGCAGCAGTTCCTCGGGCACGGCCGCCTCGAGCCGGTGCACCGTGTCGATCGCGTCCCGGTAGCGGCCGAGGAACATCGCTCCGTAGATCTTGAAGTGGAGGTTGTGGCACCGGTACAGGGTGTAGAAGTTCATCGCCCCGGCCCGGGCGTGGAACTTCTCGTCGGCCTCGATCGCCGTGGTGTTGTCGGAGACGACCCGGCGGTAGTCGCCGCAGAGCACTTCCAGATGGGACGGCATGTGCTGCAGATGTCCGGCGTCCGGCATCAGGTTGCGCAGCCGGTCACCGGCCGTCAGGGCGGCCTCGGGGGTCGGGGACATCTCCATCAGGTGGATGTACATGTGCAGCAGGCCCGGGTGGTGCGCGCCCGCCTCCGTGGCGAGCGCCCGCTCCAGCACCGCCCTGGCCTCGGTGGTGCGCGCGCCGGGGGCCGGTGTGCCGGTGCGGATGTCCCACAGCTGCCAGGGCGTGAGGTTCATCAGGGCGTCGGCGTACAGGGTGGCCACGTCGAGGTCGTCCGGGGCCAGTCGGTGGACGGCCCGCATGCTGTCGGCGTAGGCGGTGTTCCACACCGAACACTCCTCGACGGCCGGGGCCCGCTCCTGCGGATAGCGGGCCAGCAGGGCGTCGATGAGCGCCTGCTCGACGGCGGTGGCGCCGGCGGCCTTGGCATGTGCGCGCTGCACCGCGGTGTGGGTGCGCTCCACCGTGCGGGCCAGGTCCTGTTCGTCGAAGAACTCCCAGGGCTTGTTGTAGTTGGGGCCGAGCGCGTAGGCCACACCCCAGTCGGCCATGGCGCAGCCGGGATCCGCCGCGGCGGCGGCCTCGAAACAGCGCACGGCCTCTTCGTGGTTGAAGGCGAGGGTCCAGTTCAGTCCGCGGTCGAACCAGATCTGCGCCTCGGACGACGAAGTCGTCACGCGCCGGCCGTGGCTGCCGAGGTCGTAGTAGCTCACACATGACGAATTACCGCACATCGGCCATAACGCACAAGACCCACCGCTGCACCTGGCAGGCACAAGGCAAAGAAATCGCATGGTCTAGACCAAGAAGATGTTTGGTCTAGTCCAAAGCGTGGACGCGGCCACGGTCCGGCAGGAAGCTGGGGCACTCCCCCACCCCCATCGGAGGCACACCGTGAGACGTCTTCGTGCATGCCTGGGCGCAGCCGCCGCCGTCGGGCTCGCCGCCGCAGGAACCACAGCCCTGGTAGCAGGCAACGCCTCTGGCGCGACCGCCGCGCTCAGCGACCGCTGGTACGCAGCGGCCCCGTACCTCATGCCGCTGGACAACGATCCGCCGGACCCGGCCGCCATCATGGACGCCACCGGTCTCAAGGCCTTCCAGCTCGCCTTCGTCCTCGCGCCCAACGGCGGTGGCTGCTCCCCCACTTGGGGCGGCACGGCCCCCGTCTCCTCGGACACCACCGTCCGGTCCGTCATCGACACCATCCGTGGCAAGGGCGGCGACGTGTCCGTCTCCATCGGCGGGTACGGCGGCACGAAGCTGGGCCAGGTGTGCTCGGACGCGGCGGCCACGGCGGCCGCGTACCAGCAGGTCATCACCAAGTACGGCCTCCACGCCATCGACTTCGACCTGGAGGAGCCGGAGTACGAGAACACCGCGGCGATCAAGAACGAGATCGGCGCCGCGAAGATACTCCAGCAGAACAACCCCGGCCTGTACGTCTCCGTCACCACCGCCGGCACGGCCGACGGCACCGGGTGGTTCGGCAAGCAGATGCTGCTGGAGGCGAAGTCGCAGGGCTTCACGCCGAACAACTTCTCCATCATGCCCTTCGACGGCGGCTTCAACGGCGCGGCCTCGCAGACCAGCGCGCTCACCAACTTCAACGCCATCCTCCGGTCGACGTTCGGCTGGGACCAGGCGACGGCCTACGCCCACGAGGGCTACTCCGGGATGAACGGGCGCAGCGACACCGGCGAGTTCTTCACCCAGGCCGACTTCCAGACCGTGCTGGAGTACGCCACCAGCCACCACATGGACCGCTTCACCTTCTGGTCCCTCAACCGCGACCGGCAGTGCACCCCGCCCGACAACGGCGGGCGCACCTCCGGCACTTGCTCCAGCGTGGCGCAGAACTCCTGGGACTTCGCGAAGTACTCGGTGAAGTTCGCGGGCGCCACCCCGCCGGACTCGACGCCCACGCCCACCCCGACACCCACGCCGACACCCACCGCGTGCAAGACCGCCTGGAGTTCGAGCGCCGTCTACACCGCCGGCGACGAGGTCTCGTACAACAAGCACAACTGGAAGGCCAAGTGGTGGACCCAGAACGAGACGCCGACCGCCACCGACTGGGGGCCCTGGCAGGACGAGGGGGCCTGCTGAGCATCGTCCCCGGCTGAACCGGCCTGTTCCGGCTTGCGGCGCCGTCCCTCTACAGGTCGACGGCGCCGTCCGCCGCACAGGCCTGCGCGGCCAGCCCCTCGGTGTCCGCATCCGGCCGCAGCATCCGGGCGACGATCTCGGCCGTGGCCCGGTGCCAGTCGCCGCTGCGGCGGAGCATCGCGTGGTCGCCGCCCCGCACCAGTACCAGGCCGGCCCTCGCCCCCGCCTGCCGGGCCCGGCGCACGTAGTCCGCCGACTCGGCGGGCGGCGTCACTCGGTCGCGGTCACCGTGCAGGACCAGCAGGCGCACGCCTTCGAGATGGCGGGCGGAGTCCACGGGCGGACACCACGGCGCCAGCGCCAGCACGCCGCACACCAGCGGGTGCGACGCGGCCCGCAAGGCCGCCCTGGCCCCCATCGAGTGCCCCACGAGGACGGTGGGCACCGTGCCCGCCAGCCGCTGGAGTTCGTCAAGCGCCCGCAGAGCGTCGTGGACGGGGTCGGCGTCGTTCCAGCCCTGGTGCCGGTAGCGGACCTGCCCGAGCAGCACGTCCGCAGGCGCGGCCGCTGCGGCCGCCCGCAGGACCGGGAGCATACGGAGCGCGGCCGGCTGCCAGGGATGCGCCGCCCGGCGGCTCAGTTCATGTCCGCCGTGCAGCGTCACGATCGCCGCGGCCACGGCCTCGGGCGGCGCGTGCCGCACGATCAGCGCGGACTCGCTGCGCTGCACTGCCCCACGGTTCCTCACCAGTACGGCACCTCTCCACTCCGGACACCTCATCCTCCCCCGAGGCTCCGGGGCGGCAACGCGGAGGGGGCGCACGCAGTAGATCAGTGAGCCCTGTACGCGCCTCCACGCAGGTGGGGAAAATGCGCCGGGCCGGCGCTCTCGTGGCCGAGACACCGCGCATCCCAGCTCCAAGTCGTCGAGAAAGCAGGTCGGCTCCCGTGCTGCTACATCTGCCCGAGTCCGTGTCCGAAGCGCAGAGGTTCCTCGCCGAGGGAGCCGTACCCGTCGGCGGGGCGACGCTGATCTGGGCCGGCTGGCAACGCGACGGGTTTCCCGAGCGGGCCATGTCGCTGCGCAGCCTGCCGGAGGCCAAGGTGATCGGGCGCGGGGTGCTGGGCGGTGCCGTCGTGCTGAACACCGTCGACGAGCGTGTGCCGGAGGTGCTGCGCCGTGCGGCAGCAGCCGTGGGGACGGGAGCCGTGCGCCGGACGGCCACCGTCGGCGGCAACCTCGTCGGGAGCACGCTGCGCTGCCTGCTGCCGGCCGCGCTGGTGCTGAAGGCCTGGGCGACGGTGCTCGACCCGGAGCGCGTCTATGAGACCGACCTCGCCGAAGTCCTCGCCAAGCACCACCTTCTGCTCAGCCTGCACTGGCGTGAACCGCTCGCCAGCAGCTACCGCAAGCTGCCCGGCGAGGCGGGTGGGCAGCCGCCGTTGGTGGTCGCCGCCGCGGTGCACCCTCACGACGGCGGGCTCCACCGCCTGCACGTCGCCGTCCGCGACGGTTACGACGTACTCACGGACGACGTCCCCTGCCACGCCGGACCCGACGAGGCGATCCGTGCTCTGGGCGACACGGCCTTCGGCACGCTCCACGCGGCGGCGTGGGAAACCGTGCGTGAGCACGTCACCGATCTGCTGGCTCGCCCTGTCGGACGCTGACGTCAGACCGCCACTGGCATGAACTCCCGCGAAGACCGGGCGACGTGATCGCTCACTCCGCCGTCTTGCGGGCCAGCGCGTTGTTGTCTATCGAGTTGTGCACGCTGAAGCTCACGGCGTCCGAGCGGTAGCGGTCGTCCGACCACTCCACGGGGCGGCCCTCGCGGGTGGTCGTGACACGGCGGACGCGCAGCAGGGGGCTGGTGCGGCGGATGCCGAGGAGTTCGGCGTCCTGTGCGCTCGCCGCGACCGCGTCGATGACGTGCTCGCCGTAGGCGAAGACCAGACCCGTGCTGTCGTACAGAAGTTGGGTGACGGAGGGGGCGTACGGGTCGATCGTCTCGACGGCGGGTGAGATCCAGTCGGCGTACACGGTGCGCTCGACGAGGACCGGTTCGCCGTCCAGGCCGCGGATCCGCAGGACGTGCAACACCCGTGCGCCCTCGCGGAGTTGGAGACGTGCGGCGTCCTGCGCGGTGGCGGGCAGATACTCCTGGGCCACGACCCGGCCGGTGGCCTCGCGGCCCATGGCGCGGGCCCACTGGGCGAAGCTGCGCAGTTCGGCGAAGCTCTGGCTTCGGCGGCTGGCCAGGACGACCCGGCGGGCGCCCTGGCGGGAGCCGATCAGGCCCTCGGCGGTCAGCGCGGCGACGGCCTGGCGGACGGTGCCGCGCGAGACGCCGTAGTGGGCGGCGAGTTCCGTCTCGGCGGGCAGTCTGCTGCCGACCGTGTACTCCTCACGGTCGATCGCCCGCCGCAGCTCGTCGGCGATCTCCTCGTGTCGTGTCGCCACCGTTTCCCTCCGAGTCAGCTGCTGTGCACAGCGTGACCAGCCTAATCGAGACCGACAGGTGATCGCGCTTGCCTCGAACTGTGCAGGGAATGGGAGGTCACAATTTCGCCACTGTTTACGAAGTGGTCACCACAGACGGCCTTACTGAGGCCAACTTGTTCAGACAAGTTCTCAGCCTTGTGCGTCCTCCCCTGCGCCCCCTTCTGGAGTCACCGTGTCCCAGCCGAGAACAGCCGCCCTGGCCGGCTCCCTCGCCGTCGTAGCCGCACTCGCCCTGAGCGCCTGCGGCGCAGCTCCCGACAACGCGTCGACCACCGCGGACGGCAAGAACGCCGCCACCGCCACCTCCGCCGCCGACTTCGGCGGTCTCGACGCCCTGGTGAAGGCCGCCAAGAAGGAGGGCGCGCTGCACGCCATCGCGCTGCCCCGCGACTGGGCCAACTACGGCGCCCTGATCGACGGCTTCACGAAGAAGTACGGCATCAAGATCACGGTGGAGAACCCGGACGGAACCAGCCAGGACGAGATCAACGCCGTCACCTCCCGCAAGGGCCAGGACCGCGCCCCGGACGTCCTCGACCTCGGCAGCTCCTTCGCGCTCAGCGCCGCCCAGCAGGGCCTGCTCGCCCCGTACAAGGTGGCCTCGTACGCCGACCTGCCCGCCGGGCAGAAGGACCCGCAGGCGCGCTGGTACAACGACTACGGCGGCTACATCTCCATCGGCTGCGACGCCAAGCGCGTCAAGACCTGTCCGACCACCTTCAAGGACCTGCTCAAGCCGCAGTACAAGGGACAGGTCGCGCTCAACGGCAACCCCACCAAGTCGGGTTCGGCCTTCGGCGGCGTGTACGCGGCCGCGCTCGCGAACGGCGGCTCGTTCGACAACATCCAGCCCGGCCTGGACTTCTTCGCCAAGCTCAAGAAGAACGGCAACTACACGCCCGTCGAGTCGACTCCGGCGACCGTCGAGAAGGGCGAGACGCCGATCAGCATCGACTGGGACTACCTCAACGCCGGTTACGCCGACGAGTTCAAGTCCAAGGGCGTCGACTGGAAGGTGTCGGTGCCGTCCGACGGCCAGTTCTCGCAGTTCTACTCGCAGGCCGTCAACAAGGACGCCCCGCACCCGGCGGCGGCCCGCCTGTGGCAGGAGTACCTCTACAGCACCGAGGGCCAGAACCTGTGGCTCAAGGGCTACGCCCGTCCGGCGCTGATGACCGCCATGGAGAAGGCCGGCACGCTCGACAAGACCGCCGCCGCCAAGCTCCCGGAGGTCTCCGGTACGCCCTCCTTCCCGACCGAGGCCCAGCAGAGCAAGGCCAAGACGGTCATCGCGCAGGGCTGGGCGAAGGCCGTCTCCGGATGACGGCCACCCTCACGGGCGTGGACGTGGCGCCGCCGGTCGCTTCGGTGAAGCGGCGGCGCCGGGTCCCCGGCTGGCTCGCCGTCGTCCCGCTGCTCGTGTTCGTCGCGGTCGCCTTCGGGGTGCCCGCGATCGCCATGCTGAACGGCGCGTTCAGCGTCAAGGACCAGGCCACGGGCGCCAGTTCGTACACCGCCCAGAACCTGACGACCTCGCTGCACGGCGCCTATCTGACCTCCCTGCTCGGCAGCGTGAAGCTCTCCGCGGTCTCCGCGGGCCTCGGCACCGTGCTCGGGCTGCCGCTCGCGCAGGTCGTGGTCACCTCCCGGTTCCAGGCACTGCGCAACGCCGCGCTCACCGCGTCCGGCGTGCTCGCCAACTTCGGCGGCATCCCGCTGGCCTTCGCGTTCGTCGCCACGCTCGGCAATGCCGGTGTGCTGACGCGGCACCTGGGCCTCGCGGACGCGGGCTGGGACCTCTACAGCTTCTGGGGCCTGGTCATCGTCTACCTGTACTTCCTGATCCCGTTGATGGTGCTCACGATCATGCCCGCGCTGGAGGGCCTGCGCTCCCAGTGGCGGGAGGCGGCGCAGAACAACGGGGCCACGGCCGTGCAGTACTGGCTGCATGTCGCCCTGCCCGTGCTGCTGCCGTCGCTCCTTGGCGGGTTCGTGCTGCTCTTCGGCAGCGCGTTCGCCGCGTACGCCACCGCCGCGGCGATGGTGGGCAGTTCGGTCCCGCTGGTCACCCTCCAGATCGCCGACGCCATCTCCGGCAACGTGCTCGTCGGCCAGGAGAACGTGGCGCTCGCGCTCAGCCTCGACATGGTCCTGGTCGCGGGCCTCGTGATGGCCGTGTATCTGCCCCTGCAACGACGGAGTACGCGATGGCTCGCCTGAACCCGTGGCGGTGGGTCGTCCTCGGCCTCGCCGCGCTGTACTTCCTGGTGCCGCTGGCCGCGTCCGTCGTCTTCACCGTGGACGTGCCCGGGCAGGGCGTCACCTTCGACGCCTACTCCCAGATCGTCTCCACCGACGGCTTCGTCTCCAGCCTGCTGCTCTCGCTGGAGCTGGCGCTCGCGACCATCGCGATCGTGCTGCTGCTGATGGTGCCCGCCATGGTGGCGCTGCGGCTCGGCGCGCCCCGGCTGCGCCCGGTGGTCGAGGTGATCTGCCAACTGCCGCTGGTCGTCCCGCCGATCGCGTTCGTCGCCGGGATCTCGACCGTGCTGAAGTGGGGCCCCGAGTACCTTTCGCGGACCCCGCTGTTCGAGACGTTCGTGGCGGTCCAGAATCCGAGCTTCCCGTTCGTGCTGGTCATGGCGTACGTCGTGATGGCGCTGCCGTTCGTGCACCGGTCGCTGGACGCCGGGCTGCGCGCGATCGACGTGCGGACACTCGTGGAGGCCGCCCGCAGCTGCGGCGCGAACTGGCCGCAAGCCCTCGTGCGGACCGTGCTGCCCAACCTGCGCGGGGCGCTGCTGAACGCGTCCTTCCTCACGCTCGCGCTGGTGCTCGGCGAGTTCACCGTGGCCCAACTGCTGGGCTTCCAGCCGTTCGCCGTGTGGATCTACAGCGTCGGCGGCTCGCAGGCCCAGCTGTCCGTCGCCGTGTCCGTGCTCAGCCTGCTCGTCACATGGGCCCTGCTGCTCGCGCTCGCCGGCTTCGGCGGGCGCAACCGTACCGCTTCGTCCCGGGGATGAACCATGACCGCCACCACGCTTGAGAAGACAGCCGTAGACAAGGCCGCCACGGTCGAATTCCGAGGACTGCGCCGCGAGTTCGGGGCGACCGTCGCCCTGGACGGGCTCGACCTGACCGTGCAGCCGGGAGAGTTCCTGGCGTTGCTGGGCCCCTCCGGCTGCGGCAAGACCACCGCGCTGCGCATGCTCGCCGGGTTCGAACACCCCGACTCCGGTGAGGTGCTGGTCGACGGCGAGGACGTCACCCATGTGCCGGCCCACCGCCGGGACGCCGGGATGGTCTTCCAGTCGTACAGCCTCTTTCCGCATCTCAGCGCGCTCGACAACGTCGCCTTCGGGCTGCGGATGCGCAAGGTGCGCACGGCCGAACGCCGCTCCCGCGCCGCCGAGTTGCTGGAGCTGGTCGGTCTCGCCGACAAGGGCGACCGGTTTCCGCACCAGCTCTCCGGCGGCCAGCAGCAGCGCATCGCGCTCGCCCGCGCCCTCGCGCTGCGCCCCCGGGTGCTGCTGCTCGACGAGCCGCTGTCCGCGCTGGACGCCAAGGTGCGGCTGACGCTGCGCGAGGAGATCCGGCGCCTCCAGCAGGAGCTCGGCATCACCACCCTGTTCGTGACGCACGATCAGGAGGAGGCCCTCTCCGTGGCCGACCGGGTCGCCGTGATGCGGGCCGGCCGGCTCGAACAGTGCGCGGTACCGGCCGAGTTGTACGGGCGCCCGGCCACCGCCTTCGTCGCCGAGTTCGTCGGCACGATGAGCCGGATTCCCGGGCGGCTGTCCGGGACCACCGTGGACGTCCTGGGCCTGCGGCTGCCCGCCGAGGGGACCCTTCCCGCGGCAGGGGAGGTGGACGTACTGGTGCGGCCCGAGGCCGTCGAGGTCACCGCGGACGCCACCGGCGACGCCCGGGTGATCGCCACCGCGTTCCTCGGCGCCGCCACCCGCATCACCGTACGCCTGGCCGACGGCACCGAGGTCAAGGCGGATCTGCCCACCCACGAGGCCACCGCGCTGGGAGCCGGAGCCACCGTGCGGGTGTCGCTGCCCGAGCGCCCGGTGCTGGTCGCCGAGCGGGCGGCGTGAGACGCCGGCACTCGCCCGCAGGACATCCGGAAAATCCCCCCACACGAAAGAAGAGACCGTGACCCAACCCCCGCTCCAGGCCGTCCTGTTCGACATGGACGGCACGCTCGTCGACACCGAGCGGCTGTGGTGGGAGGCGGTGCAGTACGTGGCCACGGGCCTCGGCCGGCCGCTGACCGAAGCCGACCAGCCGGAGGTGCTCGGCAGGCCGGTCGAGCACACGGCCGCCTGGCTGGGCGGGCTCACCGGGACACCGGATCTCGCCGACCGGCTGCACTCCGAGTTCGCCGACCGCGTGCGCACCGGCATCGTGCCGCGTCCCGGCGCGCTCGGCCTCCTCGACGCCCTGGCCCGCGAGGGCGTCCCGACCGCCCTGGTCACGGCCTCGCCCCGCACGGTGACCGACAGCGTCCTGGCCGTGCTCGGCGCCGACCGCTTCCAGGTGTCCGTGACCGCCGACGACACCGAGCACACCAAGCCCGCCCCCGATCCCTACCTCGCCGCCTGCCGCGCCCTCGGCGTCGACCCGGCGCGCTGTGTGGCCGTCGAGGACACCCCCACCGGGGTCAGCTCCGCGGAGGCCGCCGGGTGCACGGTGCTGGCGGTGCCGTCGCTGGCGCCGATCGAGGCCGCCCCCGGGCGCACGGTCGTGGCCAGCCTGGAGGAGGTGACCCCGGACCGGCTGCGGGCCCTGGTGGTCCCCCGGCTGCGGGTGCTGAGCTGGAACCTCTGGTTCGGCGGTGCGAAGGTCGACGACCACCGCGCCAAACAGCTCAAGGTCATCCTGGACACCGAGGCCGATGTCGTGGGCCTGCAGGAGACGGCCGGCACGGCGGCCCGGGAGCTGGCCGAGGCGCTGGGCTGGCACCACCACCAGGCCGGCGAGAACCTCGGCATCATCAGCCGCCACCCCATCACGGCCCGCCTCGGCGACCCCGACGTCGGCTTCTACGGAGCGACGGGCGCCCGTATCCGCGTCGGCCGCGCCCACGAGGTGGACGTATGGACGGCGCATCTGCACTACACGCCGTACGGCCCGTACGAAGCGGCCTTCGACGGGCTGGGCCCGGCCGAGCTGATCGCCCATGAGGACGTACGGCTGGCCCAGATGCGGGAGGCCCTGCGGCGGATCGCGGAGTCGGCGCACGGGACGACCGTCATCCTGACGGGTGATTTCAACAGCCCCTCCCATCTGGACTGGCCGGAGGTGGCCTGGCCGGTGACGAGGGCGGCCGAGGAGGCGGGACTGCGCGACTCCTACCGCGAGGCCCATCCCGATCCGGTCCGCGCTCCGGGGCACACCTGGTCGCCGGTCCACACCCACCACGAGGAGGACAGCACCCGACCGGAACCGCAGGACCGTATCGACTACGTCCTGCACAACGGCCACGGCCTCGAGGTCGTCGACTCCCGCACGGTCGTCACCGGTGTCCCGCGCGCCTGGCCGGACGTCGCGGGCAACGACTGGCCGTCGGACCACGCGGCGGTCCTGACCACGTTCGCCCTCCACCATCGGGAGTGACGCGACATCGAGAGCCCTGTCGTTGCTCCATCCGAGTGGTGTATCCCTGCCCGCAGTCGTAGCGTCGGAACGAGTCCTGGCGTCAGAGCGTCATAGCGTCGGTAGGAGACGACAGCGGGGAGCGGACATGGGCAGGCACACACTGAGTACGGCGGTCACGCTCTGTTTCGCGGCCTCGCTCGCGGCAGCGGCGAGCGCGCCCTCCGTGGCCCGGCCGACGTCCCCGCCGGTCTCACAGACCGCACGGCAGCAGGCGAGGGTCCCTGTCCTCGTCGACTGCCTCTTCCACCCGGAAGTGCGCCCGGCGGACTTCATCCTCGCCTGCGGTGACGGCAACAGCCGGCTGGCCGCGCTGCACTGGTCCAAGTGGGGCGCGGGCTCGGCAAAGGCCGAGGGCGTCAACATCGTCAACGACTGCAAGCCGTACTGCGCGGCGGGCAAGTTCCACACCTACCCGGTGGTCGTCCGGCTCGACCGGGCGCAGCCCTGGAAGAAGCATCCGCATCTGCGGCACTACACCCGGATGACCCTCGCATACCCGGCCGGCAGGCCGGACACGTTCTCGCCGACGGTGACCTATCCCCTGTGGAACTGAGGTCAGTGCCGGTCGTCCACCTCGACGGGCGGCCGGCTCTGCGGGTTCTCCCCCGCGGTGAGGTGCTCCAGGACCTCGACCAGTTCCTGGCAGGCCTGTTCCACCGACCGCCTGGTGTTGAGCTGCTCGGTGATCACGGCTGACAGGAGCAGCGCGGTCAGCGCCATCGCGCCGTTGAAGGCCTGGAGTTTGATCATCACTTGGACGCCGGTCAGCCGGGCGAACGGCCCGACCTGGTCCGTCGCCGCCATGGTGGCCATGACGGAGGCGTAGAGGGCGCACAGCATGCTGCCCGCGAGCTGGAAGCGCAGGGCCGCCCAGATCAGGAGCGGGTAGACCAGGAAGAGCAGGCTCACGGAGCTGTGCGTCGCGAAGGGGACGAGGGCGCACGTGATGAGGGCCAGGGCCACGGCCTCCTTCCAGCGCGGCGCGCAGCGTTGGCGGCGCGCGCCGTACAGCACCAGCAGGACCGGGGTGACGATCAGGACGCCCATCGCATCGCCGGCCCACCACGCCGACCAGACCAGCCAGAAGCCGTCGGGGGCGAGTTTGCCGGTCAGCACCAGCAGGCCGGCGCCCGCGGTCGCGCTGATCAGCGTGGCCGTCAGCGCGGCCAGGAAGACCAGCGCGAAGCCGTCCCGCAGCCGGGCGAGGTCGGTGCGGAAGCCGACCTTGCGCAGCAGGTAGTACGCGCAGACGGGAGCGGCGGTGTTGCCCACGAGGGTGCCGGTCACGGCGGGCTGGACCGAGCTGATGGACATGACGACGAGGAGCGCGCCGAGCGCGATACCGGGCCAGACGCGCAGGCCGAAGAGGAGCAGACAGGCCACCGCGACGCCCGTGGGCGGCCAGATGGGCGTGACGACGGCACCCTCGACGACGAGCTGCCGCAGAAGTCCCAGTCGCCCGGCGGCGAAGTAGCAGGCGGCGACGGCCGGCGTCTGGAGGGCGCGAACGGCCGGTCGGCGCAGATCCGGAATACCCACCACAGCTGCCATCAGACAACGGTGCCGCCCGCACGGCGAGGCGAGAGGAGCCGGGTCCGGCCCTATGGCTGAATGCCGGGACCGTCGTGGGTGACGACGAGTACGGCCGCGTCGTCCTCGTGGCCGACCCGCTCGGCGACCTTCATCACGCCTGCGGCGAGGACGTCGGCCTCCATGCCGGCCACCGCGGCGCTGCCCGCGAGCTGCACCACCCGGGCGAGGCCCTCGTCGACGCTCAGCGAGGGTCCTTCCACCACGCCGTCCGTGAGCAGGACCAACACCCCGCCGGTGGTCAGCCGGTGGCGGGTCACGGGGTACTGCATGCCTGCCGCGATGCCGAGGGGTGGTCCGCCCTCGTCCTCGGCGATGCCGCACTGTCCGTCCGCCGTGGCCCAGATGTGCGGGATGTGTCCGGCGCGTGCGCTCTCCAGGACGCCGGTGGCCGGGTCGAGCCGTAGGAACGTGCAGGTGGCGAAGAGGTCGGTGCCCAGGGACAGGAGCAGGTCGTTGGTGCGGGTGAGGAGTTCGCCGGGCTCGCCGGTGACGGAGGCGAGTGCGCGCAGCCCGACCCGGACCTGCCCCATGAAGGCGGCCGCCTCGATGTTGTGGCCCTGGACGTCGCCGATGGACAGCCCGATGCGGCCGTCGGGCATCGCGAAGGCGTCGTACCAGTCGCCACCCACGTTGAGGCCCTGGCAGGCCGGGGCGTAGCGGACGGCAAGGTGGTAGCGGCAGGCGGCGGGCAGGTCCCGGGGCAGCATGCCGCGTTGCAGGGCGAGGGCCAGCTCCACCCGGGAGCGCTGCAGCTCCGCGAGTTCGCGGGCCTGGGCGGTCAGCGACCCGAGTCGGGCAAGCAATTCGTCGCCGTCCTCTGTCGGACGCTCGAGGGACATTGATCACTCCGGCGGGACCGTGGGCCATGGCCCCTTCGGGGCAAATCCCCAGATTATGCGTTTAACGGGATGTTCGCGACACGGCGGCCGGCGAAGTCCGCCGTGCGGCTTCGCCGGCCCGCCCTGCCGCGCACCCCTGGCGTGGCGTCCGATCAGCCGCCGAGGGCCGCCATGACGACGTCCTTGGCCTCCTCCTGCACCTGGCGCAGATGGTCGGGGCCGCGGAACGACTCGGCGTAGATCTTGTACACGTCCTCGGTGCCCGAGGGACGGGCCGCGAACCAGGCGTTCTCGGTGGACACCTTGATGCCGCCGATGGCGGCGCCGTTGCCCGGGGCCTCGGTGAGCACCCCGGTCACCGCCTCCCCGGCCAGGGTGTCCGCGGTGACCTGCGCGGGTGAGAGCTTGGCGAGCAGTGCCTTCTCCTCACGGGTGGCGGGCGCGTCGATGCGTGCGTAGGCGGGCTCGCCGAAGCGGGCGGTCAGAGCGGCGTAGTGCTCCGAAGGGGTCTTCCCGGTGACCGCGATGATCTCGGAGGCGAGCAGCGCCAGGATGATGCCGTCCTTGTCGGTGGTCCACACCGAGCCGTCCCGGCGCAGGAAGGACGCCCCGGCCGACTCCTCTCCGCCGAAGCCGATCGAGCCGCCGACCAGCCCGTCCACGAACCACTTGAACCCGACCGGCACCTCGACCAGGCGGCGTCCCAGGTCGGCGGCGACCCGGTCGATCATGCCGGAGGACACCAGGGTCTTGCCGATGCCCGCGTCTACCGGCCATTCCTTGCGGTGGGCGTAGAGGTAGGAGATGGCCGTCGCCAGGTAGTGGTTGGGGTTCATCAGGCCGGCGTCGGGGGTGACGATGCCGTGCCGGTCGGCGTCCGCGTCGTTGCCCGTGGCGACCTGGAAGCGGTCGCGCTGTTCGATGAGCGAGGCCATCGCGTACGGCGAGGAGCAGTCCATACGGATCTTGCCGTCCCAGTCCAGCGTCATGAAGCGCCAGGTGGGGTCGGCGAGGGGGTTGACCACGGTCAGGTCGAGGCGGTGCTGTTCGGCGATCCGGCCCCAGTAGGCGACCGAGGCGCCGCCGAGCGGGTCGGCGCCGATACGCACGCCCGCGGCACGGACGGCGTCGAGGTCGAGCACGTGCGGCAGGTCGGCGACGTAGGCGCCGAGGAAGTCGTGACGGCGGGTGGTCTCGGCGGCGATCGCCCGGGTGTACGGGATGCGCCGTACGTCCTTCAGCCCGGCCGCGATGATCTCGTTGGCCCGGTCCTGGATCCAGGAGGTCGCCTCGGAGCCCGCGGGTCCGCCGCTGGGCGGGTTGTACTTGAAGCCGCCGTCGGCGGGCGGGTTGTGGGAGGGGGTGACGACCACGCCGTCGGCGAGGCCGGAGGTGCGGCCGCGGTTGTGGGTGAGGATGGCGTGCGAGACGGCGGGGGTGGGCGTGTAGCCGTCCGCGCTGTCGATGAGGACGGTCACCTCGTTGGCCGCGAACACCTCCAGGGCCGTGACCCGTGCGGGCTCGGACAGGGCGTGGGTGTCGGCGCCGAGGAAGAGCGGGCCGTCGGTGCCCTGCTCGGCGCGGTACTCGCAGATCGCCTGGCTGGTCGCGGCGATGTGGTCGTCGTTGAACGCGGTCGCCAGGGACGATCCGCGGTGTCCTGACGTGCCGAACGCCACCCGCTGTCCCGGGTCGGCCGGGTCCGGGTGCAGGGCGTAGTACGCGGTGACCAGCCGGGCGACGTCGACGAGGTCCTCGGGGCGTGCCGGGCTGCCCGCTCGCTCGTGCTGCATGTGCCCGCTCCTCCACATCGGTTGACCAAAACGCTTGCCGCTCCATCTTCCCCCGTCTTGGCGGCGGCCAGCGAGAGCGGGTCAGTGCTTGGAACGTGCCAGCAGCGCACAGACGAAGTTCTCCTGGACGGCGCGCAGTCGGCTGAGCAGCGCCGGGGTCTGGGACTTGTTGATCTGTGTGGTGACGGAGAAGGTCAGGGAGCGGCGGCCGTCGGGGGTGGCGGCGATGAGCTGGGTGTAGCCGGGGAAGTTGCCGGTGTGCCCGAGGACGACGCCGCAGCGGGTCGCGTAGCGGAAGATGGCGAGGCCCGCCATGTTACGGCCGGGGCCCGCGGGTTCGGACGCCCCGGCGATCCAGCGCCGTTGCTCGCTCACCACGCTCTTGCCGTAGAGGGCGCCGCCCGCGTAGCCGCGGATGAAGCGGGTCAGGTCGGCGGGGGTGGAGATGATGCCGCCCGAGGCCCAGGAGCCGGAGGCGCCGATGAGCTCGCTGACGTCCTCCGGGGGCGGCGGCCCGGCCACGTCGTAGCCGTGCAGATAGGGCTCGGGGATCAGGTAGCCCTGGGGAAGGGTCGTGTCGTGCAGGCCCAACGGACGGTAGACCAGCAGACGCAGCAACAGCTCGTACGACTTTCCGGTCGCCGCCTCCGCCATCAGGGCGACGGCGATGTTGTCGGAGTTGGAGTAGCGGTACTGGCTGCCCGGGCGGAAGTTGAGGGGCTGGTCGGCGACGAAGTCGAGCAGGTGCCGGGAGTCGAAGTGGTGGTGCGGGTCCGCGGCGAGGATGCTGCGGAACTCGGGGGCCGCGCTGAAGTCCGGCAGTCCGCTGGTGTGGTTGAGCAGTTGCCGGAGCGTGACGCGGTGCCAGGCCTTGGGCAGTTGGGGCAGCCGTTCGCCGAGCGTCTCGTTCAGGCGCAGGGTGTGCCGGTCGACCAGGCTCAGGGCCACGGCTCCGCTGAAGGCCTTCGCGGTACTGGCGATGCGCATGTGGTCGTACTGGCTCGGACGACGGCCGGTGGCGAGATCCGCGACACCCGCCCGTACGACCTGGGTGTGCCCGTCTTTGCGCAGCACGGCGATGACGCCGGGCGGCCCGCCGGGGGCGCGGACGAGCTGTTCGAGCTGGCCCTGAAGGTCGCTGCCGCGCGCTGCGGGTGCGGCGGCGGTGCTCGCCGGGGTCTGGCAGAGGGCTGCCAGGCAGACCGCGGCGACACCGGTCGCCCGCAGTCGCGTCCGGAGCGGGAAGGGACGGGCCGGGGTGGCGCGAAGGGGCATCAGATCTCCCGGGGCGGGCCGTGGGTGCAGGCCAAGCCTGTCCCCGTGGCCGGGGTGCGGCTCTTCCGGCTGCTGCATACGGCCCAACGGTTCATCCGTGGGCCGGCACCACCTTGAGCACCCTGTCCACGCCCGGTTTCTGCTCGGCGAAGGTGAGGAGGGCGGGCAGCTTGTCTCACCGGTAGTCCTTCAGGCTGACCGGCAGCGCGGCCCGGGCGAGAGCGCCCGGGCCGCGGCCGTTCGCCGACGGGATCAGATGCCCGGTGTCAGCCGAACATGCCCGGCTGGTAGTCGCCGGCGGGCTGCTGAACGATGACGTTGAAGCGGTTGTACATGTTGATCACGGCGATGGTGGCGACCAGGGCGGCGAGCTGGTCCTCGTCGAAGTGCTTGGCCGCGTTCGCCCAGGCCTCGTCCGTGACCCCGCCGGCCGCATCCGCGATGCGGGTGCCCTGCTCCGCCAGTTCCAGGGCGGCACGCTCGGCGTCGGTGAACACCTTGGCCTCCCTCCAGGCCGCGACCAGATGGAGACGCTGCGGGTCCTCCCCCGCGGCGAGGGCGTCCTTGATGTGCATGTCGGTGCACATGCCGCAGCCGTTGATCTGGCTGGCGCGGAGCTTCACCAGTTCCTGCGTCGAGAGCGGCAGCGCCGAGTCCGAGACGACCCTGCCCGCCGAGTTGAGGTGCCGGAAGAGCTTGGCCGCGACCGGGTTCTCGAAGAGGTTGAGACGAGCTTCCATGATGCGCTCCTGTGCCGTTGTCGGTGGTTACACCTCTTTGACGGCACGGCCCGGCGGGTTGTGACGCAGCCGAATGTGACCTGCGTCTCCTTCCCTGACCCGGGCTCAGTCGAGCAGTCCCGCGGCGAGCGTCGCGCCCAGCTCCCAGCAGGCCTCGACATCGGATGTGGCGGGCTCCCCGGTGACGGTGACGGGTTTCGCCGTGCGGCGCCAGCCCAGCCCGGTCGTGATCGCCTCGATCCCCCGCACCGCGCCCGTGACGTCGCTGCCGCCGTGCACGTAATAGCTGAAGGGCCTGCCCTGCGTCGCATCCAGGCACGGATAGTAGATCTGGTCGAAGAAATGCTTGAGGGCTCCGGACATGTAGCCGATGTTGGCCGGGGTGCCGAGCAGATAGGCGTCGGCCGCCAGCACGTCGGACGCCGTGGCCGCCAGCGCCGCCCGCCGCACGACCTCGACGCCCTCGATCTCGGGCGCGGTGGCACCGGAGAGGACGGCCTCCAGCATCGTCTGGCAGTGGGGCGAGGGTGTGTGATGCACGATCAGCAGGGTGGGCACACCCGCACCCTAGTGCCGTATCACGCACCGTTCGCCCGTTACGGTGACGTCAGGAGCGATCAAGAAGAACTGGTGAGGGCGCAAAAGCGTGGACGCGAGAGCAGGTCCCGCAGCGCGCGACAGCAGGCTGACCGACCGGCAGCATCTCCTGGTCCGGCATCGATGACGACGAGGGACAGGGCCTGCTGCGGATCATCCGCAGGGGCGCTCAGTACAGCACCCGCAGCGCTCCCGGCAGCACTCTGAGGGTGACGGGCAGGACGGCCTCGACCTCGCCGTCGGCGCCGTAGGGCACGTCGCGGTCGGCGGAGATGGTGATCTCCTTGCCGCGCAGGATGCGCACCTGTGGCCGGTGGACGTGGCTGCCCGTCTTGAGTTCGTTCATCAGGGCGAAGAAGAGCCGCCGGGGTGCCTCGCTGATCATCACCACGTCCAGGAGGCCGTCGTCCACGCGGGCGTCGGGGGCGATGCGGCGGCCGAAGCCGTAGTAGCCGGAGTTGGCGGCCACCACCGTGTAGCCGGTGTGCTGGTGCTCCTTGCCGTCGACGGTGACCCGGTAGCGGGCCGGCCGCCAGGTGGTGACGGCCCGGAGGCCGCCGGCGTAGTAGGAGGCCGCGCCCCGCAGGAGTTTCGCGTGGTTGGCGTGGCGGTTGGCGAGGGCGTCCACGCCCGCGTACACACTGCCGAGGACGACGGTGCGGTCGTGGACGGCGGACTCGACCTCGATGGTGTCGACCGCGCGCGGTTCACTGTGGAGCAGCACCTCGGCCAACTCGGCAGGCTGTGTGGGGAGTTCGAGGGCGCGGGCGAAGTCGTTGCCACGGCCGGCCGGGACCAGGCCGAGGACGGTTTCGCTGCCGCTGAGGGCGCCCCCGATGCCGCCGGCCATACCGTCCCCGCCGACGGCGAGCACCACCCGGCCCCGGCCGCCCGCCTGCCGGGCAAGTTCCTGGGCGTGGGCCAGGCTGCGGCTGTACTCGGTCTGCAGCTCGGCGCCGGCCTCCCGCAGCAGCCGGGCCACGGCGAGGAGCGCGGCGGCCGAGGTGGATCCGCCCGCGGTGGGGTTGACGACGGCGGTGAACTGTCGCATCGGTGTGCCTCCGAGGGCGGACGGGCCGGTACTGCCGGACAGGGGTGACGGTCAGGCGTCGAGGGGCAGAAGCACCCCGGGGTTGAGGAGTCCGGCCGGGTCCAGTCGCCGCTTCACGGCGCGCAGGGCCTCGACGGCCAGCGGACCGGCCTCGCGGACGTACCAGTCCCGGTGATCGGTGCCCACGCCGTGGTGGTGGGTGATGGTGCCGCCGGCGGTGAGGATCGCCTCGTTGGCGGCGTGCTTGGCCCGGGTCCAGTGCGCGAGGGGGTCCTCGCCCTGGGCGGAGACGACGGTGAAGTACAGCGAGGCGCCGTTCTCGTAGACGTGCGAGATGTGGCACATGACCAGGGGCGGGGTGCCGGCCTCGGTGAGTGTGGTGGTGAGCGCGTCGCGTACGGCCGAGTACAGCGCGGGGACGCGGGACCAGAAGGTCGCCGTCTCCAGCGTTTCGGCGAAGGCACCCGCGTCGAGCAGGGCGTCGCGCAGATAGGGAGCCGAGTAGCGGCCGTGCGCCCAGCGCTCGCCGGGCTCCTCGCCGAGCGGCGTGCCGCCGCACTCGCGCAGCACGGCCGCCGCGCGCTCGCGGCGGTACGAGACGTCGTCCTCCGTGCCTTCGTAGCCGGCGATCGCCGTGCATCCGGCGGCCGCCTGGGCGTCGGAGGAGCCGATCGCGTCCGGCTGCGCGAGGCCGATCAGGGTCTCGGTCTCGTCGGACAGGCGCAGCACGGTCGGGCGCGGTCCGTCCTGGGCCAGCCGGCGCAGTGCGGCGGCGCCCTCCTCGAAGGAGGGGAAGCGCCAGCCCTCGTAGACACGAGTCCGTGCGACCGGGCGGATACGGACGGTCACGGAGGTGATCACGCCGAACGCTCCCTCCGAGCCGAGGACGAGCTGGCGCAGGTCCGGTCCGGCGGCGGAGCGGGGGGCCCGGCCCGTATCGATGGTGCCCTCGGGGGTGGCCAGGGTGAGGCCGAGGACCATCTCGTCGAAGCGGCCGTAGCCTGCCGAGGCCTGGCCGCTGGAGCGGGTGGCGGCGAAACCGCCGATGGTGGCCCACTCGTAGGACTGCGGGAAGTGGCCGAGGGTGAAGCCGTGTTCGGCGAGCAGCGCCTCGGCCTGCGGGGCGCGCAGACCGGGTTGCAGGGTGGCGGTGCGGGAGACCGGGTCCAGGGCGAGCAGGCCGTCCATGCGCCGCAGGTCCAGGGCCACGAAGGTGCCCCGCCGCCCGGGGGCGAGTCCGCCGACGACGGAGGTGCCGCCGCCGAACGGGACGAGCGCCAGGCCGTGTTCGGCACACGCGCGCAGCACGGCAAGCACCTCGTCGTGGCCGGCCGGGAGCAGCACCGCCGCCGGGGTGTCCTCGACGTCGCCCTCCCGGATGCGCAGCAGATCGGGGGTGGACTTGCCGCGGGTGTGCCGGATGCGGGTCTCCGCGTCGGTACGCACGTACTCCTCGCCGCCCACGGCCGCCACGAGGGCCCGATGCACCGCAGGCTCCAACTGCCCGTCCGCAACGGCGATGTCCGCCAGGCCGACCGGCTCGGCGCTGCGCGGCTTGACGCCGAGCAGATCGCGCAACAGCCCGATCACCGTGTCGGGCAGCGGCGTGGCCCTGGCCGGGTCGCCCCAGCCGCTCCACAGCATGTCCATGACTGTCGTCCTCACCGGTCGATTTCGAGCGATTCCGTTTCGGGCTGTTCTCCGACCATCCCCGCAGGGCGTCGAGGCGTTACACTGTGACACATGACGCCTATTCGTCACAACAGCTCGGACAGCGATGCGGTGCTCGACGCGGTGCGGGACTGTGTCCTGGCCGTCGGGGTCCGCCGGACGACACTCACCGACGTGGCCCGCCGCGCGGGCGTCTCCCGGATGACGCTGTACCGGCGCTGGCCCGATGTGCGCACGCTGGTCGGAGACTTGATGACCCGTGAGTGGGTCGACGCGGCCACGCGGGCGATACCCGAGCGCAGACCGGACGCGAACGCGCGCAGCCTTCTTGTGGAAGGACTGGTGGCGGGAGTGGAGTCCTTCCGCGCGCACCCCCTCTTCCGCAAGATCGTCGACGTCGATCCCGAACTGCTCCTGCCCTATGTGCTGGACCGTCGCGGCGCCAGCCAGATCGCCCTCCTGGAACTGCTGGCCGACGGCCTCAAGGAAGGGCACGCCGACGGGTCGGTCCGCGTGGGCCACCCCGAGCGCCAGGCCCGCGCCCTGCTGCTGATCGTCCAGTCCTTCACCCTGTCCCTGCGGACCATGACCGACGAGGACGACGCCGACCTGTCCTCCGCGGCCTTCCTCGCGGAGCTGCGCTCCATCCTGGAGAGGACCCTCACGCCATGAGCCCCAGCCCTGCCGCCCCCGGATCGTCCCTGTCCGCCGTCCGTCGCTCGCGCGAACTGGCCGAGACCGTCGGCGGCCCCGCCGTGGACGTCCTCGTCGTCGGTCTCGGTGCCACCGGTGCCGGAGCCGCCCTGGACGCCGCGGCGCGCGGCCTGAGCGTCGCCGCCGTCGACGCCCACGACCTGGCCTTCGGCACCTCCCGCTGGAGCAGCAAGCTCATCCACGGCGGACTGCGCTATCTGGCCTCGGGCCAGCTCGACGTCGCCCACGAGAGCGCGGTCGAGCGGGGCGTGCTGATGGAGCGCACGGCACCCCACCTGGTCCGCGCGCAGCCGTTCGTCCTGCCCCTGACCCCGCTGGTCTCCCGCGGTCAGGCAGCGCTCGCCTGGGCCGGTTTCCGGGCCGGCGACACCCTGCGCCTGACGGCCCGCACCGCCCGGGCCACCCTGCCCGCGCCCCGCCGGCTCTCCGCCCTGGAGACCCGGCATCTGGCCCCCGCCCTGCGTACCGACGGGCTGCGCGGCGGTCTGCTGTCCTGGGACGGCCGCCTCGTCGACGACGCCCGTCTGGTGACCGCCGTCGCCCGCACCGCGGCCGCCCACGGGGCACGCGTCCTGACCCGGGTCAGGGCGCTGGAACTGACCGCCTCCGGTGCCCGCGTCCGCGACGAACTCACCGGCGAGGAGGGCGAGATCAGGGCCCGCGCGGTGATCAACGCCTCCGGTGTCTGGGCGGGCGGCCTGGTGGACGGCATCCGCATCCGCCCCTCCCGCGGCACCCACCTGATCCTGCGCTCGGACCACCTCGGGCCGCTCCCGGCCGGCCTGCACATCCCCATTCCCGGGGAGACGAACCGCTTCGTCCTCGTCCTGCCCCAAGGGGACGGGCGGGTCTACGTCGGCCTCACGGACGAACCCGTCGAGGGCGAGATCCCCGACGTCCCCGAGGCGCCCGAGACGGACATCGGCTTCCTCCTCGACGTCCTGGGCTCGGTCCTCGACGTCCCCCTCCGGCGCGAGGACGTCGTCGGGGCCTTCGCGGGACTGCGCCCCCTGCTGGACACCGCGCCACAGGCCGGGTCCGGCGCCGCAGCCAGGACCGCCGACATCTCCCGCCGGCACGCGGTGCTCACCTCGTCCGAGGGCGTGATCACCGTGGTCGGCGGCAAGCTCACCACCTACCGGCGGATGGCCGAGGACGCCGTGGACGCCGCCGTCGCCGCCCGCCGCCTTCCCGCCGGCCCCTCCCCCACGGCCGCGCTCCCGCTCGTCGGCGCCGCGTCCCCTCGGACACTCGAGGCGGTGCAGGCACCTCGCCATCTGGTACGGCGCTACGGCACCGAGGCACCGGCCGTCCTGGCACTCGGCGCGGACGAGCCCCGGCTGGGCGAGAGGGTGCTGCCGGGCCACCCGGTGACCGCCGCCGAACTTGTGTGGGCGGTGCGCCACGAGGGTGCCCTCGACGAGTCCGACGTCCTCGACCGCCGTACCCGGATCGGCATGGTGCCGGCGGACCGGGCCGCGGCGCTGGACACCGCGCGGGAACTGCTCGGCGAGGCCCTGACCCGAAAGGGGTGAGAGCCCGCGGCCTGCCCGCCGGTCCGCTCGGTTCGGCGGTGCCGGCCCGAGCGGCCAGGGCTCGGCGCGCGACATGGCAAATGTGCGCCTATGCTCCATTTGCGTGACACATTCCTTCGACGAGCTGGTCGAGAAACAGCGCGCAGCCGACGAGGCGCACCTCCGGGTCGAGGAGCTGCAGCACTCGTACGGCCCGGTGACCCAGCCCGGTGGCTGGAGCGGACAGCAGGCCGACACCTATGAGACCGCCCGCCGCGCCTGGCGCGACCTGGCCCGCGAGGCGCGGACGTCGGTCACCGAGTATGCGAAGGAGTCCGGCAAGCCTCGCAAGGAGGTCGAGGCGGAGGTCGAGCAGGCGGTGCGACAGTCGGAGCAGTGGAGCTGACGGGCGCCGCCTGCTATGATCTTGCGGGTTTCCGGAACCCTCTCGCTCACGCTCCGCCTCCGCGGACGTCGCGGGCCGCCATCGGAGCGGCCGGTTCCGTCTTGAAACACACCGCACTCCATCTGACACCCCATCAGCAATCTGCTGATGGGGTGTCACGCGTTGTGCGCCCGGTTCCTGTTGGCGGCGCCGGACGACACCCCGACGAAAGGACCTGTCTCCCGCGATGACCTCCCTGCCCCGCAAGGAAATAGGCGATCCACCACCCGAAGCACCGGACATCCCCCTGCGCCGCCTTCCCGACTTCCGCTGGTTCTGGCTCTCGCGTGTGGTCTCCGGGCTGGGATCCGCCGTCACCACGGTGGCCCTGCCCGTGCTGACCTTCCAGGAGACCGGCTCGCCGCTGATGGTCTCCCTGGTGGCGGCCTCGGCGACCCTGCCCTACGTGGTCTTCGGGCTGATCGCGGGCACCGTGGCCGACCGGACCGACCGGCGCCGCCTGATGATCCTCACCGACTGGTTCAACGCCGCCTGCATCGCCTCCGTGCCGGCCGCCTCCGCCCTGGGCGTCCTGACCGGCGGCCAGGTTCTCGTCGTCGCCTTCGCCTCGGCCGCTCTCGGCCTCTTCTTCGACGCGGGCGTGTACGGCTTCGTCCCCGACATCGTCGGCAAGGACAGACTGACCGAGGCCAACAGCGCCGTCTACGGCGCACAGACGGTCGTACGCATCGCCGGCAACGCGGTGGCGGGTGGCCTGATCGTGCTGTTCCGCCCGGCGGGCACCCTGGCGCTGGACGCCCTGTCCTTCGCCGCCTCCGCCCTGCTCCTCAAGGCAGTCACACACACCGCCCCCTCCGGCAAGCCGGCGGTGCAGCGGCCGGAGTTCAGGGAGTCCGTCCGGGAAGGACTCCGTTTCCTGCACCAGCACCGGACGCTGCGCCTGATGACGGTCGTCGGCACCCTGCAGTCCTTCTCCGGAGGGGCCATCATCGGTCAGCTCGTCGTCTTCGCCGACCGCGTGCTGGGCATCCACGGCTCCGACGGGCGGATCGGCCTGCTGTACATGGGATGGAGTGCCGGTGGCATCGGTGGATCCTTCCTGCTGCCCCGGCTGCGGCGGCGATTCGAGGCGTTCCCCCTGCTGCTGGGGGTGCTTCCCGTCGGAGCCCTGCTCGGCCTGGTGGTCGTCCTCGGCTCGGACTGGCGGGTCACGCTGGTCGCCCTGAGCGTGTGGGGGTCGGCCTACCTCGTCGTCCTGGTGAACACGATGACCTACTCCCAGGAAGTGACGCCGCCCGAGCTCCAGGGCCGGGTCAACACCACGCGCCGGATGCTCTCCTCGGGCCTGGGCGTTCCGCTCGGCGCCCTGGTGGCCGGCGCCCTCACCGTGCGGGTCGGCGTCCAGGCCGGGATGTCGACGGCCGTCGGGGCGATCGCCCTGGCGGCGCTGCTGGTCTGGGGTGTCCAGGTGCGCAGGTGGTCCGCTCCTGGCACCGATGCCGTGTCCGTCCGGTGTGAGGGCGGCGGGAGCACCGGCAGGGGCCGCCGCCGGATCGGCGGCGGCCCCAGGCGTCAGCGCAGGTAATTGCGCCGGGTACGGGTCAGCAGGAACAACCCTGCGAGGAGCAGGACGGTACCGGCCGTGGCGGGCCACAAGGTCGTGCCGGTCTCGGCCAGCGCGCCGCTCTGGGCCGCCTGCGGCTCGGTCAGGTTGCCGACCGCGCCGCCGTTCCCGCCTGTGCCCTGGGGCTGGGCGGAGGTGCCGCCGGCGTTGGTGCCGCCGTTCGCCGGAGCGGCCGCGGCGCTGTGGGAGGCCTTGGACGTCGCGTAGACCCTCGGTTCCGACGTGCTGGAGATCGTGGGCTTGCCGTCGTTCGCGGGCTGCCCGGTCTCCGCAGCGGTGGTCGTGGGCTGCGCGTTCTGGTCGCCGGATCCGCTGCCGGAGTTCCCCTTGCCGGACCCGTCGCCCGAATGCCCCTTGCCGGACCCGTCGC
>NZ_JBSFHW010000063.1:0-49098 GCF_053597275.1 Streptomyces sp. NPDC001492
ACATGCTCACCGACACGGCCGACGGCGGCGGACGCGACCAGGTGGTCCTGTCCACCCTGGTGGCCATCGGCGTGGTCGGCTTCGCGCTGGTCCGCCAGCGAGTGGGGCGGAACAGTACGCATGAAGTCACCCCGTCCTAGGGACCGGGCGCTGTAGGGCGACAGCCTGCCCTCGACCGGCGGCGGTGGTGCGCTCCCCCGCACCGCCGCCGCCCGATACGACCCGGACCGCTGATGCGGAACCGCACCCGGGACCGCTTTGCTTCCTGCGCATCGCGTGACGATCAGCGAGCAGGTCTTGCCCGAGTCCCCACTCTCCTAGGTTGCCCCGCATGTCATTCCTGTCGACTCGCCGCAAGGCCTCCCGCATCGTCCTGGAGCTTGACGACGTGCACCTTGGGAAGCTTCTCAAGTCGCTGCGCACCACGACGCGATCGGGCGCGATCGCGAGCACGGATCTGCGCGTGGTGCAGATCGCCGACCTCCTGAAGCACCACTCCCAGGACTGGGACCGCCACACGTTCCGTCTGGCGGTCCTGGCGCATTTCCTGGCGGATACGCCGGTGCCCTCGAGGTGGGCTGAGCGGGAGCCGGACAGCGCCACTGCCCTTGTCCTGCACGCCTGGTCCGAGGTCTTCCGGGCGCGTGCAACGGGGAATGCGGGAGGTGCCTCGCGAGCAAGCGCGAACTGCCTGCGCGCTGCGGATCTCGCCCCGCTGGACCCCACCCCGTGGATCGTCCTGCTGGAGCTGGCGCGCCTGGAGCGCCACCGCGCAGCTGAAACCTTCTACGTCTGGAACGAGCTACTGCTCCGCGACCGCTGGAACCGCGATGCCTACCTGAGCATGATGCGCTATCTGACTCCGGACGAGGCCGGTTCGCGACTGCAGGTACTGGAGTTCGTCGACTCCCTCCGGTCGCGCATGCCCGCCAATGCGCCCTGCGCGGCTACGGAACTCACCTCCCAAGTGCTGCACTATCAATCGATCCGGGCCCGGGGAGGAGTGGAGGGTCTCATGGCACGCACCTACTGGACCGATGTGTATGTCACAGCAGCGCTCGACCGTGCCTCGCAGCACTGGACACAGCCCTCGTTCCTCAGCCATGCAGCTGTGCTTGCCGACCTCAATACGCTCGCCTACGCGCTGATGTCCGCCGATCGCCACCGTGAGGCCCTTCCCGTCTTCCGGGCCATCGGCGGTGCGGTCACCACCTGGCCCTGGCGGTTCGAAGGAGATCCGCTGACCGCGTTCCAACGGGCGCAGGGCCGAGCCGAAGCCGGCCGGTGACACCATCCGGAGATCTTTGACGCTGCGGGTTCCTCACCGCCGTCCGAGCGGCCCGGCCGGCGCGCGTCATGTTCTCCACCAGCGGCTTCCCGATCGATCACGCCGTCGGCGGTGCTGCCGCGACACTGGCCGCCGGTTCCTGGCCGACAGCGGTGAGGTGCCGTACGTCATCGATTCGGTCCGTGAACGCGGTGTGCTGCCCTACCCGACCCGGGCCGACTTTCCCGTCTCCTGGCGTCCCACCTGGACATCACCGATGCCACCGTCGCACTGCTCGAGCGCACGGGCCGGCGCGCCCCTGGTCCGCACACAGTCCGCAGGACACCCGATCAGGACCGTCGCACCCCATCGCCCGCCATCACCAAATGGGCAGCTCAGCGACCTGCGGCACCCAACGCCGCAGGTCACCAACCAGGCCCATTACTAGGAGACCAAGAAGGCCTGACGAACGCCCCGTTCGCGTGGACCCGCCATCGGTGCACCATCGCAGGTCCACGGGCATTCCGAAGGGGTCCGGCCGGCAGCGGCCTGGCCCCTTCGGCTTCTCCCGTGCCGAGGGCTTCGCCGGCGGCCGCCACCCTAGCGACCGCCCACCAGACCTCCGTCGTCGTCCTCCCCCACCTCCAGCAGGCCCGCCGCCGCCCCCACGATCCGCGGATCGGGGCTGCCGACGACCTCCTCGTCCTTGCCGGTGTAGTCGAAGCGGGCGAGCACGCTGCGCATGGCCTCGACGCGGGCCCGTTTCTTGTCGTTGCTCTTGACCACCGTCCAGGGCGCGTGCTCCGTGTCCGTCTCGCGGAACATGGCGACCTTCGCGGCCGTGTAGTCGTCCCAGCGGTCCAGGGAGGCCAGGTCCATGGGGCTGAGCTTCCACTGCCGTACGGGGTCGACCTGACGGATGGTGAAGCGGGTGCGCTGTTCGCCCTGGGAGACCGAGAACCAGAACTTGATCAGGTCGACGCCGTCGTCCACGAGCATCCGCTCGAAGGCGGGCGCCTGGCGCATGAAGCGCCGGTACTCGTCCTCCGAGCAGAAGCCCATGACCCGTTCGACGCCCGCCCGGTTGTACCAGGAGCGGTCGAACAGCACGATCTCGCCCGCGGTCGGCAGGTGTTCGACGTAGCGCTGGAAGTACCACTGACCGCGCTCGCGCTCGGTCGGCTTCTCCAGGGCCACCACCCGGGCACCGCGCGGGTTGAGGTGCTCGGTGAAGCGTTTGATGGTGCCGCCCTTGCCGGCCGCGTCCCGTCCCTCGAAGACGATGACGAGCCGGCGGCCGGTCTCCTTGATCCAGCTCTGCAGCTTGAGCAGTTCGATCTGCTGGAGCCGCTTGTGCCAGTCGTACTCCTTGCGCTCCATGCGGTGCCCGTACGGGTAGTTCTCCCGCCAGGTGTCGATCGGGCTGCCGTCCGGGCGGATGAGCACCGGGTCGTCGGGGTCGGTGTAGTCGACCTTCAGATCGACCGGCAGGGGTGGCGTCGTCATCCCGATGTCCTTCGTGGGTCTCAGTGGAACTGCGGCACGATCAGATAGATCCCGTACGCCACCACGGCCGCACAGGCGAGGAAGCACAGGCCCGCCTGGGCGAGGCCGAGGGACGAGGTCCCGCCGCCGTCCTCGCGGGCCCCTTCGAAGCGGGCGAGGCCGAGGACGCCGAGGGCGAAGACGACGACCACGGCGACGGTGACGCCGACGCTCACCGCGGTGACCTGGCCGAGTGCGTTCCAGTCGAGGTTCATGATGCGAACTCCCCGTGTTTCAGGCGGCCGTGCCGACGCGGGCCGGCGGTTCGGTGCGGAGGGTGACTTCGTGGGCGTCGTTGACGTTGCTCGCGTGCACCGGGTTGCGGCGGGAGACGAGGACGATGCCGGTGGCGACGGCGGCCCCGACCAGCGCGACGACGACCGTGCCGAGGTTGCCGCCGTGCTTGACCACGCTCGCGGAGACACCGCCGACCAGCGCGGCCGAGGGCAGCGTGATCAGCCAGGCGGCGACCATGCGGCCCGCGACGCCCCAGCGGACCTCGGCGAGGCGCCGGCCGAGGCCCGCGCCGAGGATGGAGCCGGAGGCGACCTGGGTGGTGGACAGGGCGAAGCCGAGGTGGGCGGAGGTGAGGATGACGGTCGTGGAGGCCGTCTCGGCGGCGAAGCCCTGCGGGGACTGGATCTCGGTGAGGCCCTTGCCCATGGTGCGGATGATCCGCCAGCCGCCCAGATAGGTGCCGAGGCCGATGGCGAGACCGGCGGAGGCGATCACCCAGACCGGCGGGCCGGCGTCGTGGCCGAGGGCGCCGGCGGAGATCAGGGTCAGCGTGATGATGCCCATGGTCTTCTGTGCGTCGTTGGTGCCGTGGGCGAGCGAGACCAGCGAGGCCGACGCGATCTGGCCGAGGCGGAAGCCCTTGGTGACGGAGTCCTTGCGGCCGCGGGCGGTGAGCTTGTAGGCGAGGTAGGTGGCGATCAGGGCCGCGACTCCGGCCACGACCGGCGAGGCCACCGCCGGGATCAGCACCTTCTCGACGACCTTGTCGAAGTGCACGCCCTGGGATCCCGCGCCCACCCACACGGCGCCGATCAGCCCTCCGAACAGAGCGTGCGAGGAGCTGGAGGGCAGTCCGACCAGCCAGGTCAGCAGGTTCCACAGGATCGCCCCGACCAGCCCCGCGAAGATCATCCCCGGAGTGACGAGGGTGTCGTCCACGATGCCGCCGGAGATGGTCTTGGCGACCTCGGTGGACAGGAAGGCTCCGACGATGTTGAGCACTCCGCTGACGAGCACCGCTGTTCTCGGCTTGAGTGCGCCGGTGGCGATGGAGGTGGCCATCGCGTTGGCGGTGTCGTGGAATCCGTTGGTGAAGTCGAACGCCAGGGCCGTGACGACGACTACCGCCACGAGGAACGTGATGTGGTCCATTCCCTCAGGGGAACAAGCGCTTTCATACGGCAGGCGAACTCAAGGCAAAGCCCGTGCCAGAACCCGGCGCCCGGCCGGTGAGGGTCGTGCGATGCTGACGTGGTGAACCGTGAGGATCTGGTACGCCTGCGACAGGCCCGCGACCGTATGGACCGGGAGTACGCCGAGCCCCTCGACGTGGCCGCTCTCGCGGGCACCGCCCTGATGTCGCCGGGGCACTTCCAGCGCAGCTTCCGCGAGGCGTACGGCGAGACCCCGTACGGCTATCTCATGACGCGCCGCATCGAACGCGCCAAGACCCTGCTGCGGCGTGGCGACCTCACCGTCACGGAGGTCTGCATGGCGGTGGGCTGTACCTCGCTGGGCTCCTTCAGCGCCCGTTTCACCGAACTGGTGGGCGAGACGCCGAGTTCCTACCGGGCCCGCTCGCACGAGGAGAGCGCGGAGATCCCGCCGTGCGTGGTGCGCGCGTACACGCGTCCCAGACGGACATGAGGCCGTGAACGACCTTAGGTTGGACCCATGGACCTGAAACTGCACACCTGTTTCATCGCCGTCGACGACCACGACAAGGCGATCGCCTTCTACTGCGACGTCCTGGGCCTGGAGATCCGCAACGACGTCAAGTACGAGGGGATGCGGTGGACGACCGTGGGGTCGCCGCTGCAGCCGGACGTGTCGATCGTCCTGGAGCCGCCTGCCGCCAACCCCGACCTCTCCCCCGCCGACCGTGAGGCGATGGAGCAGCTGCTGGCCAAGGGCGTGCTGCGCGGGGTCAACTTCACCACCGAGGACTGCGACGCCCTCTTCGCCCGCGTCCAGGAGTCCGGCGCCGAGGTGCTCCAGGAGCCGACGGACATGCCGTACGGGGTCCGGGACTGCGCGTTCCGGGATCCGGCGGGGAACATGCTGCGGTTCATGGAGCGGAAGGGATGAACCGGCAGGTCCTGTGGACCTACGCGTTCATGGACCGGCCGATCGGATCCTTCTCGGCCGCCTGCGAGTTCTGGACGGCCGTCACGGGGTCGCGCCTTTCCGAACTCCGCGGCGAGAACAAGGAGTTCGCGACCCTTCTGCACGACGGGGCCGACGCCTGCGTCAAGGTGCAGGGGGTCGCCTCGGGGCCGGGCGGTGCTCATCTGGACTTCCCGGTGGCCGACGAACGCGAGTTCATGCGGTCGGCGGTGGCTCTCGGGGCCGAGGTGGTCGCCGATCACGGTGCGTGGGCCGTGCTGCGGTCTCCCGCGGGACAGCAGCTGTGCACCATGCCGTGGCGCGCGGAGGCGACGCGTCCGCCCGTCGTGCGGGGCAGCCGCCTCGACCAGGTCTGCCTCGACATCGCGCCTTCCGCGTACGAGGCCGAAGTCGCCTTCTGGAGCGCCCTGTTGCCCGAGTGGCAGTCACGGCCGGGCTCGCTCCCCGAGTTCCATGTGCTCACGCCGCCGGCGGGCCTCCCGATCCGCATCCTCCTCCAGCGTCTCGGCCAGGAACGCCCCGCCGGCGCCCATCCGGACCTGGCATGCGCCGACATCGAGGCGACCCGCGCCGCCCACGAACGCGTCGGAGCGCGGCTGGTCGCCCGCGGCACCCACTGGACGGTGATGCGGGACCCGGCGGGCGGCACGTACTGCCTCACAAGGCGGGACCCGGAGACGGGCGGGCTGCCCGCGCAGGGGGCTCGCGGTTCCTAGGGCCACGCACGAACGCACGCGGCGACCGTGGCCCCGTCCTCGTGCGGGCACGCGGTGGCCTTCAGCAGCGGGGCGGCCGGCTCTCCTGAGGGATCTGCCCGCTCCCAGCGGGCCGGCGGCGGCGGTTCCGCGGAGTCCTGCAGCCACAGGGTGAGCCCTCCCGCGACGGCCACAGCGATCATCCACACCACCACGGCCCACCGCCACGCACGGCGTCCCGATCCCCCCAACCCGCTTGTCATGGACCCACGTTATGGCCTCAACCGTGCGGCCCGCCCCCGCAGATAGCGCTGTTCGGGCAGGCTCAGCGTCCCGACGGCCGCCGACTCGTAGGCGGCGCGGGCCTGCTCGTACGCCCCGGCGCGCTCCAGAAGGTGGCCGCGGACCGCGTCGAGGCGGTGGCCCAAGCCGGGTTCCAGCAGGTCGAGTTCGGCGAGTCCGGCCTGCGGGCCGTGCACCATGGCGACGGCCACGGCGCGGTTGAGGCGTTCGACGGGGCCCGGGACCAGGCGGACCAGCACGTCGTAGAGGCCGAGGATCTCCTGCCAGTCGGTCGCCTGCGCGGACGGCGCCTCGTCGTGCACGGCGGCGATGGCCGCGCGCACCTGGTAGGGGCCGGCGCAGCCCCGGGACAGCGCCCGGGTGACCAGGGCGACGCCCTCCTCGATCGCGGCCCTGTCCCAGCGGGTGCGGTCCTGTTCGTCGAGGGAGACGAGCTCGCCGTGCGGTCCGGTGCGGGCGTCGCGGCGGGCGTCGGTGAGCAGCATCAGGGCCAGCAGACCGGCCACCTCGCCGTCCTGGGGCAGCAGGCGGTGGACGGTACGGGCCAGCCGGATCGCCTCGCCGGCCAGTTCACGGCGCTGCAGGGCCGCTCCGGACGTCGCCGTATAGCCCTCGTTGAAGATCAGGTAGAGCGTGTGCAGGACGGCGGGCAGGCGCTTCTCCCAGTGCTCCGGCCGTCCGAAGCGCAGGCCACGCACCTTCTGCTTGGCCCGGCTGATCCGCTGCGCCATCGTCGCCTCGGGCACCAGATACGCACGGGCGATCTCCGCCGTCGTCAGACCGCCGACCGCCCGCAGGGTGAGCGCGATCTGGGCGGGCGGGGTGAGGTCCGGGTGACAGCACAGGAACAGCAGCGTGAGGGGGTCGTCCTCACGGGGCGCCCGGTCCGGGCCGGTCGCGAGACGTGAGGTCAGCGCCGCCGCCTTCTCCTCCCGCGCCCGCCGCGCCTGCTCCGACCTCAGCACGTCCGTCAGCCTCCGCGAGGCCACCTTGATCAGCCAGCCGCGCGGGTTGTCCGGCACGCCCGCCGAGGGCCACTGCCCGGCCGCGGCCAGCAGTGCCTCCTGTACGGCGTCCTCGGCGGCGTCGAAATGCCCGTACCGCCTGACCAGCGCGCCGAGGACCTGCGGCGCGTGCAGGCGCAGCAGGTCCTCGACCTCGACGGTCGTGCCCATGGATGCTCAGACGTCCGCGGAGCCGCTGTCGATGGGCCGGATCACCACGGGGTAGTTGGTGGCCCCGGCGGGCATGGGGCACTGGATGATGCGCTCGGCGATCTCCGTGACCCGCTCCAGGCTCGCGCAGTCCAGGACCCAGTAGCCGGCCAGCAGCTCCTTGGTCTCGCTGTACGGGCCGTCGGTGATCACGGGCTTGCCGTCCTCGCCGAGGCCCACCAGCCTGGTCCTCGCCGGCTCGGTCAGGCCCTGTCCGTCGATCATCTCGCCGGTCTCGGCCAGATCGTCGTTGAGGGCACCCATGAAGGCGTACATGGCCTGGACCTCCTCCTGGCTCCAGGCCGGGGAGGTCGCACTGGCCTTGCCCTGCATGCCCTCGTAGTCCGCCTGTGTGCACTGCACCATGACCAGGTACTTCATGACTCTGCTCCTTCGGCTCGCGCCGCCCGTGGCAGCGGCTCTCACGGGGGACGTCGGAGCCGGGCCGGGATTCTCGACACGGGGCTCAGGAATTCTTCGCGGCGGGTTCTCCGGGCTCCTGGTCCGGTTGGGCGCCTTCGGCGGCGTACGCCTCGCACTCGGGGTTGCGACAGGGGCCCGGCACCCAGACCGGGACCCACGCGCCCAGGGTCTTGTGGCGCTTGACGACCGTGTCCACAGGCTGTCCGCACACCGGACAGACGTGTTCTGAGCTGTCCATGCCCTCAGCGTAGGCCGGTCGGCGCCGGCGCGCGTGGTTGCGGACGGGGACACCGTTGCCGAGCGTGGTCGTGGCGACGGTCGTGCCGCAGAGGCAGCGGCCGCCGAAGCGGCGGGTCAGCCGCGGGGCTCCCGCCACATCGGCCACATCTGCGGGCCGTTCGGCAGGTCGAGGGGGCGGCCGGTGAGCTGGAAGCCGAGGCGCTCGTACAGCGCGCGGCTGCGGGCGCTGCTCGCCTCCAGGTAGGCGGGCAGACCCACGCGGTCGCAGCGGTCGAGGACGTGCTGGACGAGCGCGCCGCCGATCCCCTCGCCCTGGCGCTCCGGAGCCACGCCGATCATCCACAGGTACTCGTGGGCGCGTCCGGCGGGGTGGATCTCCGCGGTCAGGCGGGCGATCAGCTCGATGCGCTCGTTCCCGGGATCGACGGCGGCGCGCAACTGGGCGGGCCCGTCGTCGGCCGCGTCCTGTTCGGCCTCGTGCTCTGCGGCGGGCACGGACAGCCACAACGCGCACGCGCTGCCGTCCTCCGTGACGTCGATCCAGCCCTCGTCGAGCACGATCCCGGTGAAGGCGGCCATCAGCCGGTGGTGGGTGGCACGGCGGTACTCGTCCCCGGGAAAGATCCAGCCGCTGACCGGATCGCCTTGGAAGGCCTCGTCCAGCAGCCGCACGACCAGCTCCCGGTCGCCCTCGTCCGCCGCCCGGATCGCCACACCCATGTGCCGCCCTTTCACCTCAACCGAGTTCGGCTGTACGGCTGTTGAGCCTATACGGCGGCTGTCCGGCGAGTGAGCCGGAGGGCGCCCGTGTCCCGGCACAGGCTGTGAGGCCCCGGAGGCGAACCGAGCCTTGAGAACGGAGGGCGCGGGCCCCGCACACCGTGGGGATGTGCGGGACCCGCCGGGCCGGAGCCTCGGCGGTCGCGCGGGGTCAGGAGCCGCGCGGCCGCCCCGGTGGGCTCCGGGGTCTGTGAGGGCCGGTGTCAGCCGGTGCGTCGTGTCACGAACTCCGCCAGCGCCAGCAGGCCGCCTGCCTCCTCCGGGTCGGGAACCGCACGGGCCAGCTCCTGCATGGCGCGGGCCATCCGGTCGGCGGCCTGGGCCTGGGCCCAGTCGCGCCCGCCGGCCTGTTCCACGGCGAGAGCCGTCCGCGCGAGTTCCTCCTCGTCCCCTTTCCCGTACGGCATGTCGTACAGCTCGGCCAGTGCCGAGGCCGCCGGGGTGCCCGAGGTGAGCGCGGCGACCACCGGCAGGGACTTCTTGCGTGCCATCAGGTCCGCGCCGACCGGTTTTCCGGTGCGGTGCGGGTCGCCCCATATGCCGATGACGTCGTCGATGAGCTGGAAGGCGAGCCCGGCCTGGCGGCCGAACGCGTCCAGTGCCTCGACGTCCTCGGCGGACGCCCCCGCGTACAGCGCGCCCAGGGCGCAGGCGCAGCCGAGCAGTGCGCCCGTCTTGGCCTCGGCCATGGTCAGCGCCTCGTCGAGGGTGACCTCGCCGGGGCCGCGCCGCTCCATCTCCGTGTCCGCGTGCTGGCCCGCGCACAGCTCGACCACGCAGGCGGCGAGCCGGGCCGCGGCCGGCCCGGACGCCGGGTGCGGGTCCTCGGCGAGCAGCCCGAAGGCCAGTGCCTGCAGGGCGTCCCCGGCGAGGATCGCGTCGGCGTCGCCGAACACGGTCCACGCGGTGGGCCGGTGCCGGCGGGTGGTGTCCCGGTCCATCACGTCGTCGTGCAGCAGCGTGAAGTTGTGCACCAGCTCCACCGCCGCTGCCGCCCGCCTGGCCACCTCGCGCGCGCCGGGGCCGCCGAGGGCGGCGGCCGCGGTGAGGACGAGCGCGGGACGGATCGCCTTGCCCGCGTTGCCCGCCGCCGGGGTGCCGTCCGCGTGCTCCCAGCCGAAGTGGTAGAGCGCGATCCGGCGCATGGAGCCGGGCAACGAGTCGATGGCGGCGCGCAGTTCGGGGTCGACGCGGGACCGGGTGCGCTCCAGGATCGCGGCCGCCTCGTGCCCGTCGAGCGGCTGCGCCCCCGTGGTGCGCTGCTTCGCCTCCGTCTTGAACTCGGCCATGGGATCTCCCTCGGTCAGTCCGCGGACGGTGGCGCTTCCGCTGTGGCTGGGCGCATACGACCGGGGTGTACCCGCCGCACAGGGCGGGGACACGGCTCCCAGGTGCAGAAACGTCACCGCCACCGGCCGATCTCGACGTTCTCCAGCACACCGAGCGCATCCGGCACAAGGACCGCGGCCGAGTAGTACGCCGTCACCAGGTACTTGATGATCGCCTGTTCGTTGATGCCCATGAAGCGCACGGACAGGCTCGGCTCGATCTCGTCCGGGATGCCGGCCTGCTGCAGTCCGATGACGCCCTGCTCGGCCTCGCCGGTACGCATGGCGATGATCGAGCTCGTACGGGCCTCGGAGACCGGGATCTTGTTGCACGGGTAGATCGGCACACCGCGCCAGGTCGGGATGCGGTTGCCGGCCACCTCGATCGTCTCGGGGACGAGACCGCGCTTGTTGAGCTCGCGGCCGATCGCGGAGATCGCGCGCGGGTGGGCGAGCAGCAGCTTGGTGCCGCGCCGCCGGCTGAGCAGCTCGTCCAGGTCGTCGGGGCTGGGCACCCCGTCGTGCGGCTGGAGCCGCTGGTCGTACTCGCAGTTGTGCAGCAGCCCGAACTCGCGGTTGTTGACCAGCTCGTGCTCCTGGCGCTCCTTCAGCGCCTCCACGGTGAGCCTGAGTTGCTGCTCGGTCTGGTTCATCGGCTGGTTGTAGAGGTCGGCCACGCGCGAGTGGATGCGCAGCACGGTCTGGGCGATGCTCAGTTCGTACTCGCGGGGCCTGGCCTCGTAGTCCACGAAGGTGTGCGGGATGTCCGGCTCGCCGCTGTGGCCTGCGGCGAGGTCGACGGCCTTCTCCCCGTACTTGTTGGTGTGCTGCTCCGGGATCGCGCGCTGCCGCTGGAGGTGCTCGCGCAGGGAGTCGCTGCGCTCCGCGACCAGTTCGACGTCCTGACGGGAGAGGGTCAGCACCGTGCACGCGGTGTCCGCGCGGGCCGTGTACTCCCAGATGGCGTCCGGGTCGAGCAGCGCCGCGTCACCGAAGTAGGCGCCGTCGGCGAGCACCCCGAGGACCGCGTCGTCGCCGTACGGGCCCGTGCCGACCTTCTCGACCCTGCCGTGCGCCAGCAGATACACCTCGTCGCTCCGGCTGCCGAACGAGGCGATCACACTGCCCGGCGCGAACTCCTGCTGCCGGCAGCGCTGAGCGAGCTCCGCGAGCACCTCCTCGTCCTCGTACGACCGCAGCGCGGGAAGTTCGCCCAGCTCCGCCGGGATGACCTCGACCCGGTCGCCGGTCTTCACGAACGTGATGCGGCCGTCCCCCACTGCGTAGGTCAGTCGCCGGTTGACCCGGTACGTACCGCCCTGGACGTTCACCCATGGCAGCGTGCGCAGCAGCCAGCGCGAGCTGATCTCCTGCATCTGGGGTGCCGACTTGGTCGTCGTGGCCAGGTTCCGTGCGGCAGCGGTGCCGAGGCTCTGCTGCGGCTTGCCCTGCTCCGAACGGACCTCTTCGCCTACCGACATATGAGAATTGCCCTCCCCGCTCTCGCAGCCGGCGCCGATGTGCGCCGCTGCGTCGATCTCCGCGGGCAAGCCTTCCATCACGGAACGTGTCGGTGCTATTACCCGAAAGAGCGGGAATGGATCACTGCCGACTGGGCACAAATGGGGATCCTGTCCAGCAGCCCGGCACGTACGGAATGGCCGGATCCACTCCCTCACCGCGAACACGATGTGTGACGGTGCCATCACTTTCGGTACAACCCCCTGGACAGGCGGTCGCGCCGGGCGGCCGTCGGCACGGGTAAGAAGGAGGCGGTCATGGCCTCACCCATGTCCGCGAGCAGTTTCCTCGACGGCCTCAGGGCGGAGGGCCTCACCGTCGTCGAGGTGGGCGACTGGGAACATCACAACCGCAACCACAAGGGCCCCTGGGGCCCGGTGTACGGCGTGATGATCCACCACACCGTCACCAGCGGCAGCGAACGCACCGTCGAGATCTGCCGTGACGGCTACGCCGGCCTGCCCGGCCCCCTCTGTCACGGCGTCATCACCAAGGACGGCACGGTCCATCTGGTCGGCTACGGCCGCGCCAACCACGCGGGGCTCGGGGACGACGACGTGCTGCGTGCGGTGATCGCCGAGAAGGCGCTCCCGCCGGACAACGAGGCGAACACCGACGGCAACCGTCACTTCTACGGCTTCGAGTGCGAGAACCTCGGCGACGGCGAGGACCCCTGGCCCGCGGCCCAGCTGGACGCCATCGAGAAGGCCGCGGCGGCGGTGTGCCGGCACCACGGCTGGACGGAACGGTCGGTGATCGGCCACTTGGAGTGGCAGCCGGGGAAGGTGGACCCGCGGGGGTTCACGATGGACTGGCTGAGGGGGCGGATCCGCGAACGGCTGAAGTGACAGGGCGGCACCCCGCCGGCGCGGGTGAGCGACACCCACCCCTGGCAGCAACTCCGGTCACAATGGAGTCGTGATCAGCCTCGGCAACCTGCACCCCCAGCTGCCCTCACCCCTGCAGGACATCGAGGACGACCGTTTCGCTCAGCGCGGCCTCCGCCTCCTCCTCAAGCGAGACGACCTCATCCACCCCGAGCTCATCGGCAACAAGTGGCGCAAGCTGGCGCCCAATCTCGCCGCCGCGGCCGGCCGCACCGTCGTCACCTTCGGCGGCGCGTACTCCAACCATCTGCGCGCGACGGCCGCCGCGGGCCGGCTCCTCGGGCTGCCGACCGTCGGCGTGGTCCGCGGCGAGGAGCTGGCCGACCGGCCCCTCAACCCCTCCCTTGCGCGATGCGCGGCCGACGGGATGCGGCTGCACTTCGTCGACAGGTCGACGTACCGCCGCAAGACCGAAGAGGACGTCCTCGCGCGCGTGCTGCGCACGGCCGGCGCGGAGGGCGCGTATGTCGTCCCGGAGGGCGGCAGCAACGCCGAAGCCGTGCGCGGCTGCCGGGCCCTGGGCGAGGAGCTGCGCGGGCGGGCAGATGTCGTCGGCATCGCGTGCGGTACCGGCGGAACGCTGGCCGGGCTGGCCGCGGGCCTGGCGCCCGGTCAGCGCGCGCTCGGCGTTCCCGTCCTCAAGGGCGGCTTCCTCTCCGCCGACATACAGGAACTCCAGGAGCGCGCTTTCGGCGGCCGGTGCGGCGCATGGGCCCTCGACGACCGCTTCCACTTCGGCGGCTACGCGCGCGTGCCCGGCGAACTCGACGCCTTCGCCGAGGACTTCGAGAAGCGTCACGGGGTGCCGGTCGAGCGTCTCTATGTCGCCAAGTTGCTGTATGGACTTGTCACCCTGGCGGACGAGGGAGCGTTCGCGCGCGGCACGACCGTCGCGGCCGTCGTCACCGGACGGCCCTTCCCTCAGGTCCCCTCGACCGTCTCCCGGTAGGCCGCCGCCTCCTCCAGGTCCAGTCTGCGCAGCAGCGTGCGCAGCATCTCGTCGTCGATGTAGCGGCCGTCCCGCAGCCTGACGAACATCGCGCGCTCGGCGCCGATCATCTCCCGGGACAGCCGGCGGTAGGTGTCGTCGACGGATTCGCCGGTGACGGGGTTGGTCTGGCCGAGCCGTTCCCAGACGGCGTCGCGGCGGCGCTCCAGGGCCTGCCGGAGACGGTCGGCGAGGGGTGGCGGGAGGGCGTTGCGCTCGTCGGTGAGGAGTTCGTCGAGGCGCTGCTCGGCGACCCGGGAGGCCTGCGCCTGGGCGTTGGCCTCGGCGAGGGTCTCGGCCTGTGCGTCCCGGCCGGGGAACTGCAGCAGACGGATCACCGGCGCCAGGGTGAGGCCCTGCACCACCAGGGTCCCGATGACCGTCGTGAAGGTCAGGAAGAGGATGAGGTTGCGCTGCGGGAAGGGGCCGCCGCCGTGCACGGTGAGCGGGATCGAGAAGGCGATCGCGAGGGAGACGACGCCGCGCATCGCGGCCCACGAGGTGACGATCGGCCCTCTCCAGGTGGGGTTTTCCTCGCGTTCCCTGATCCGCGCGGACAGCATGCGCGGCACGAACGTCCCCGGATACACCCACACGAACCGGGTCACGACGACCACCAGGAAGACGGCGACCGCGTACCAGGCGGCGTCCACACCCTCGTACTCGCCGAGGCCCTTGAGGACCACGGGCAGTTGCAGGCCGATGAGGGCGAACACCGCCGACTCCAGGACGAACGCGACCACCTTCCACACTGCCTCCTCCTGGAGGCGGGTGGCGAAGTCGACCTCCCACGCGCGGTGCCCGAGGTAGAGGGCGACGACCACGACCGCGAGGACGCCGGAGGCGTGCACCTGCTCGGCGACGGCGTAGGCGACGAACGGGATCAGCAGGGACATGGTGTTCTGCAGCAGCGCCTCCTTGATGTGCGTGCGCAGCCAGTGGATCGGGAGCATCAGCACCAGCCCGACCACCACGCCGCCGACCGCCGCCAGCAGGAACTCGCCGATCCCGCCGATCCAGGAGGCGCCCTCCCCGACGGCGGCCGCGACGGCCACCCGGTACGCGGTGATCGCGGTCGCGTCGTTCAGCAGGGACTCGCCCTGGAGGATCGTGGTGATCCGGGAGGGCAGCCCCACCCGGCGGGCGACCGCCGCCGCGGCGACCGCGTCCGTGGGCGCCACCACCGCGCCCAGCACCAGCGCCGCGGGCAGGGGCAGTCCCGGCACGACGAGATAGGCGACCCAGCCGACGACGAAGGTCGCGAACAGCACATAGCCGACCGACAGCAGCGCCACCGGCCGCATCGTCGCCCGCAGATCGAGGTACGAGCTCTCGACGGCCTCCTTGTGCAGCAGCGGGGGCAGCACCAGCGGCAGCACGATGTCCGGGTCGAGGGTGTAGTCCGGGACCCCGGGGACGTACGAGACGGCGAGCCCCACCGCGACGAGCAACAGCGGGGCCGGCACCGGGGTGCGCCGGGCCACCGCGGCGATCGCGGCGCTCCCCGCCACCAGCAACAGCAGTGGCATCACGTCCATCGTTCTCGCCCGCCCTCGTTTTTCCGCGCGGTCATCCGCACGCCCGTCGTAATCTGGCAATCATGAAACAGTGCACGCACTCCGACGCGCTGCCGGATCCGGAACCCGGTCCGGTGACCGAGACATGTCCGGAGTGTCTGGCAGCGGGCACGCACCCGGTACAGCTGCGGCTGTGTCTCACCTGCGGCCACGTCGGCTGCTGCGACTCCTCGCCCGGCCGGCATGCGACGGAGCACCACAAGGACTCCGGCCACCCGATCATGCGCACATTCGAGCCCGGCGAGAACTGGCGTTGGTGCTTCGTGGACCACGTTCTCGTGTGACCCTGGACAGCCGGGGGACGACCCGCGATCCGGACGGTTCGACCGTCTGACGTCTGGGTACGTCAACCCGGCGCGCGTTCTTCCCAATTGGAGCCGCAGACCCCTAGACACGGAGCGTGTCCACAGTTTTACTGTGAGTGACGGCAAGGGGTTGGGTCCCGGGGACGGGAAACTGGAGAGCGCGATAGCGTCACCGCTGAACACACATCGCGTTATCCCGGGGGGCGACCCTCGGCCCCGAGAAGCTTGTACCACCTTGGAGGTGAGGGTGTCCCAGATCGCAGGCGAGCCCGCGACCCAGGACTTCGTGGAAGTCCGGCTGCCGGCTGCGGGTGCCTACCTGTCGGTGCTGCGTACGGCGACTGCCGGCCTCGCGGCCCGTTTGGACTTCACCCTCGACGAGATCGAGGACCTTCGCATCGCGGTGGACGAGGCGTGCGCGATCCTGCTCCAGCAGGCCGTGCCCGGCTCGGTGCTGAGCTGCGTCTTCCGGCTCGTCGACGACTCGCTCGAGGTCACCGTCTCGGCCCCGACCACGGACGGCCACGCCCCCTCGCGGGACACCTTCGCCTGGACCGTCCTGTCCGCACTCGCGGGCAAGGTCTCCTCCGCCGTGGACGAGGACAAAACCGTTTCGATCAGCCTCTACAAACAGCGCGGCGCGGGACCCGGGCCGGCGTGAGGACAGGGGACGGGCCGGTGCGTGACGAAGAGCGCGGCACACGAGAGCTGCCGGCCGAGGGCGCAGACGGGTCCCGACGCATCGGGGACTCCGCCGACGGCATCGACGGCATCCCCGAGCAGGCCCGGCCGCATCCGGAGGACGAAGCCGACAGCGCAGCGGCGGTCGGCTTCCCGGACGACGGGCAGCGGGATCGGGAAGGTGCCGTGCAGAGCACGCCTCTGGACGGACGGAACGGGGTCACCCCGGTCCGAGCAGAGGCGAGGGCTCGGAGAAGGGCGACGGGCGGGACGATGAGCGAGCACGAGCGAAACGCCGAGGGCGAGGGGCAGGAAGCGCAGAGCGTGCAGCAGGCCACGCAGCACGACGCACAGGACCGCAGCGGGGCGCGCGCGATGTTCATCGAGCTGCGCAGCCTGAAGGACGGCAGCCCGGAGTACGCGGAGCTGCGCAACAAGCTGGTCCGTATGCACCTGCCGCTCGTCGAGCATCTCGCGCGTCGCTTCCGCAACCGCGGCGAGCCGCTGGACGACCTCACACAGGTCGCCACCATCGGCCTGATCAAGTCCGTCGACCGCTTCGACCCGGAGCGCGGCGTCGAGTTCTCGACGTACGCGACCCCGACGGTCGTCGGCGAGATCAAGCGGCACTTCCGCGACAAGGGCTGGGCGGTGCGGGTGCCCCGCCGCCTGCAGGAGCTGCGCCTGGCACTCACCACGGCGACCGCGGAGCTCTCCCAGCAGCACGGCCGCTCCCCGACGGTCCACGAGCTCGCCGAGAAGCTGGCGATCTCCGAGGAGGAGGTCCTGGAAGGCCTGGAGTCCGCCAACGCGTACTCCACACTGTCCCTGGACGTCCCCGACACGGACGACGAGTCCCCGGCGGTGGCCGACACCCTGGGCGCCGAGGACGAAGCCCTGGAGGGCGTCGAGTACCGCGAGTCGCTCAAGCCGCTCCTGGAGGACCTCCCGCCCCGGGAGAAGCGGATCCTGCTGCTGCGCTTCTTCGGCAACATGACCCAGTCGCAGATCGCCCAGGAAGTCGGCATCTCACAGATGCACGTGTCCCGTCTGCTGGCCCGCACACTGGCCCAGCTGCGGGAGAAGCTCCTGGTGGAGGAGTAGGACCCCGTCGCCCTGCGGCGACCGCGGCACCGCAGGACTACTGCTTGCCGCCCTGCGCACGGCCCGGACCCTTGATCCCGAGGGCCTGGGTCGTCGCCGGATTGACCAGCAGGACCAGCGCCGCGACGGCCACGACGGCCAGCGCGATACCCGCCGGGATCGCCACACTGTCGGCCTGGAGCAGGTTGTAGGCCACCGGCAGCGCCATGATCTGCGTGATCACCGCCGGGCCCCGGCTCCAGCTCTTCTGCTTGAGCAGCCCCCGCGCGGCCAGCAGCGGCAGCAGGGCGAGGATGACCAGGGTGATACCACCGGTGACGGCGGAGCGGCGGTCGTCCGGGGCACCCATGAGGCCCTCCACGAGCATCCAGACGCCTCCGACGGCCAGCGCGAACCCCTCCAGCGCGGCGAGCGCCGCGGCGTACGTCAGGCGGCGCGGGCGGGGGCCGGTGTTTTCCTCGGTGGCGGGGGTCTGCTCACTGGTCACCCCTGAAGGGTAGCCCTGGGGACATGCGCCTCCGTGGCGAGCCCGGGGGACGCGGACCGCCACGGCGGGGTTGAGACACCACCCCGTGGTGAGCCTCACTCCCCCACCTCTTACCTGATCCCTACCTCGACCTGTGCCCGGTACTTCCCAGTAGGTACGCTGCAACTCATGCGTGCACTTCTCGTGGCCAATCCGGCAGCAACCACCACAAGCGCACGTACGCGCGATGTCCTGATCCACGCCCTGGCGAGCGAGATGAAGCTCGAGACGGTCACCACCGAGTACCGCGGGCACGCACGCGACCTCGGCCGGCAGGCGGCGGAGAGCGAGGACATCGACCTGGTCGTGGCGCTCGGCGGCGACGGCACGGTCAACGAGGTGGTCAACGGCCTGCTGCACGCGGGCCCCGCCCCGGAGGGCGTCCCCCGTCTCGCCGTGGTCCCCGGCGGCTCCACCAACGTCTTCGCCCGCGCCCTGGGCCTGCCCAACGACGCCGTCGAGGCGACCGGCGCACTGCTGGACGCCCTGCGCGAGGGCAGCGAGCGCACGGTCGGCATGGGCCTGGCCGAAGGCACGCCGGGCACCGAGGACGAGGCGGTGCCCTCCCGCTGGTTCACGTTCTGCGCGGGCCTCGGCTTCGACGCGGGCGTGGTGGGGCGGGTCGAGCAGCAGCGCGAGCAGGGCCGGAAATCCACCCACGCCCTGTATCTGCGTCAGGTCGCACGCCAGTTCCTGCAGGAACCCAACCGGCGGCACGGGTCGATCACTCTGGAGCAGCCCGGCGAGGAGCCGGTGACCGATCTGGTCCTGTCGATAATCTGCAACACGTCACCGTGGACGTATCTGGGCAATCGTCCGGTGTACGCGGCACCTAAGGCCTCGTTCGATACCGGGCTCGACCTGCTGAGTCTCAGCCGTATGTCCACCCTCTCGGCTGCCCGGTATGCCACGCAGTTGCTCACTTCGTCCCCCGAGCGCGGCCCCCACGGCAAGAACGTGGTCTCCCTGCATGACCTGGACCGGTTCACCTTGCATTCGAAGGTGCCCCTGCCCCTCCAGATGGACGGCGACCACCTGGGGCTGCGTACGAGCGTGACGTTCACAGGCGTACGCCGTGCACTGCGTGTGATTGTGTGAGCAGAAAGGGCCGAAGTCCTTTCACTCGAACGTTTAGGCCAGGATCCACCCCATGGAAGTACGGCTGTGACCTAGTCGACACCGAGGAATCAAAAAAAACTTTCCGGAAGGGGTTGTATCCGCCGCTGAGGTTTGCGAGTCTCTACGTGGCGATCGGGACGGCCCGCAACACCGGCCTCCACAGATCACCGGAACCCCTCTTCAATTCACAGGACCTCGCCAGGGAACCTGGCGCTCGGCCCTTCACTTGTTGAGGGATTCGTGAAAGCGTTCACATTCACAAGCAACCTGCATGTAATACCAAGGAGAGGTAGCAGCCATGGACTGGCGTCACAACGCCGTTTGCCGCGAAGAAGACCCCGAGCTCTTCTTCCCCATCGGCAACACCGGTCCTGCGCTGCTGCAGATCGAGGAAGCCAAGGCCGTCTGCCGCCGCTGCCCCGTCATGGAGCAGTGCCTGCAGTGGGCGCTCGAGTCCGGCCAGGACTCCGGCGTCTGGGGTGGTCTCAGCGAGGACGAGCGTCGCGCCATGAAGCGCCGTGCCGCCCGCAACCGGGCCCGTCAGGCCTCCGCCTGACAACCCGCCCCGCAACAGCCTGAGCTTGGCGGCGCGTACAGCGAGTACGCATCTCCCGCCCCCGAGCCGCAGCGCGCAGTACCCCCGATGCGCAGCACAAGCTGGCAACGAGCATTTCAGCCCCGGACCTGGGAACGGTCCGGGGCTTCTTGCTGTGCACGGGTGTCCGCCGTACGGGGCTACTTGTGGGCCCGCACCGGAACGTCCAGGATCACCCGGGTCCCCCGCTCCGGTGCCGGGACCATGTCGAACGTGCCGCCCAACTCCCCCTCCACCAGGGTCCGTACGATCTGCAGACCCAGGTTGCCGGCGGTGTGCGGGTCGAAGCCCTCGGGCAGGCCGACGCCGTCGTCCTGGACGGTGACCAGCAGGCGGGCCTCCTTTGTCGTGCCACCGCGGACCGCGGAGACCTCGACCGTGCCGGTGTCGCCCTCGCGGAAGCCGTGTTCGAGAGCGTTCTGCAGGATTTCCGTCAGGACCATGGAGAGCGGGGTGGCCACTTCGGCGTCCAGGATGCCGAAGCGGCCGCTGCGCCGGCCGGCGACCTTGCCCGGTGAGATCTCGGCGACCATGGCCAGCACCCGGTCGGCGATCTCGTCGAACTCCACGCGCTCGTCCAGGTTCTGGGAGAGCGTCTCGTGCACGATCGCGATCGATCCCACGCGGCGGACGGCCTCCTCCAGGGCCTCCCGGCCGCGGTCGGACTCGATGCGCCGGGCCTGCAGGCGCAGCAGGGCGGCGACCGTCTGGAGGTTGTTCTTCACCCGGTGGTGGATCTCCCGGATGGTCGCGTCCTTGGTGATCAACTCGCGCTCGCGGCGGCGCAGTTCAGTGACGTCACGGAGCAGGACCAGCGAACCGATGCGGGTGCCCTTGGGCTTGAGCGGGATCGCGCGGAACTGGATGACCCCGTCCCTGGCCTCGATCTCGAACTCGCGGGGCGCCCAGCCGCTGGCCACCTTGGACAGCGCCTCGTCCACCGGCCCGCGGGTCGGGGCGAGTTCGGCGGTGGTCTTTCCGAGGTGCTGGCCGACGAGATCGGAGGCCAGGCCCATGCGGTGGTACGCCGACAGCGCGTTCGGGGAGGCGTACTGGACGAGGCCGTCCGCATCGAGGCGGATCAGTCCGTCGCCGACACGCGGCGCGGCATCCATGTCCATCTGCTGGTTCGCGAACGGGAAGGAGCCGGCCGCGATCATCTGCGCCAGGTCCGAGGCGCTCTGCAGATACGTCAGTTCGAGGCGGCTCGGGGTGCGCACGGTCAGGAGGTTGGTGTTGCGCGCGATGACACCGAGGACGCGACCGTCCCGTCGTACGGGGATCGACTCGACCCGGACGGGGACCTCCTCGCGCCACTCGGGGTCGCCCTCGCGCACGATCCGGCCCTCGTCCAGCGCCGCGTCCAGCATGGGGCGGCGGCCGCGTGGGACGAGGTGGCCGACCATGTCGTCCTGGTAGGAGGTGGGGCCGGTGTTGGGGCGCATCTGGGCGACGGAGACATAGCGCGTGCCGTCGCGGGTGGGGACCCACAGCACGAGGTCGGCGAAGGAGAGGTCGGACAGCAGCTGCCACTCCGAGACCAGCAGATGGAGCCACTCGAGGTCGGAGTCGTCGAGGGCGGTGTGCTGGCGGACCAGTTCGTTCATGGAGGGCACGGGTGTGAGCGTACCTGGGGGTATGTGCAGGGCCTAAATGTGGCCGGAGGTCCGTACGGGCCCTGAAAACACCCGCGGGCCGCGGCGCCTGGGAGGGACCCTCAGCCCTCCCGGCACCGCAGCCCGGAGCAATATCGGCCGCGGGGTGTGCGGTCCCGGATGGCCGAAGGATGAGGAGCCGGGGCAGTCAGGGCAGAGAGCTCCGGATCCTCCGTCCGTCTTCCTGTGCGGGGAAGACGGAAGCTCGTGCGTACACGCTCTTTACGCATTGTGGACTAGACCACTACCTGTGTCCATGCGTTGGAGCCTGTTTGTTGTTGTCAGTTCTGGGGCTGCCACGACTGGTCGGACGCCCTGGCATGCACCACGCAGCCTAACCCGTGTGGGTTCATGTGCGGGGCCAGATGGACATGGCAATTTCCGCGAGCGCCTCCAGCTCCTCACGGCTCGCGCCGTCCCGCGCCTGCTGGGACATGCCCTGGATGACGGCGCCGGCATGCCGGGCGAGTGCTCCGGTGTCGGTCCCGGCCGGCAGCTCGCCCGCCGCGACGCCGGTGCGGATACGGTCCTCGATCGCGGCGATGGTGGCGTTGCGCCGCCCGCGCAGGGACTCCTCCACCTCGGTGTTGGTGCAGTTGGTGGCCGCATGGGCGTACAGACAGCCGTGCGGATGGCCGTGGGCGGTGTACTCGACGGCGGCCTCGCGCAGCAGACGGGCGACGGCGGCGCGGGCGGTGGGCTCCTCGGCGAGGGCTCGCACGCCGAGCGAGCCGTATCGCGCGTCGTACTCCCGCACGACCTCCTCGAACAGCGCCTGCTTGTCGCCGAAGGCCGCGTACAGGCTCGGGGCGCCGATGCCCATGACCCGGGTGAGGTCGGAGACGGAGGTGGCCTCGTAACCGTGCTCCCAGAACGCCATGACCGCCTTCTCCAGCGCCGTGGCCCGGTCGAAGGAGCGGGGGCGGCCACGGGGCCTGACCTGGGGGCGGGAGTCCTCGGTGTGCACCATGGAGTGCATTTTATAGCGGGTGCTAGAGAAATGTCGGCGGGTTCGTGTACGGTCTTCTGTATCGATCATTAGGAAAATGATGAGGGGGGCGTCATGGGCGTACTCGGGGGCAGGACGGCGCTGGTCACGGGCGCGAGCAGGGGGATCGGACGGGCGATCGCCGAGCGGCTGGCGCAGGACGGGGCGCGGGTGGCCGTGCACTACGCCCACAGCGAGGCGGGCGCGAAGGAGACGGTCGCCTCGATCGAGGCGGCGGGCGGCAGGGCCTTCGCTCTCCGCGCCGAACTGGGCGTCCCGGGCGACGCGGAGGCCCTCTGGGAGGCCTTCGACCGGCAGGCGGACGGCGTGGACGTGCTGGTCAACAACGCCGGCGCGGCGACCTTCGCGAGCATCGGCGAGACGGACGAGGAGATGTACGAGCGTGCCCTGGCGGTCAACGCCCGGGCGCCCTTCTTCATCGTGAAGCACGGCCTGCACCGGCTGCGCGACGGAGGCCGCATCATCAACGTCACCGCGGCCACGGACCACGGCATACCCGCGATCGCCGCCACCCACATGGCCAAGGGAGCCGTGACGGCCCTGACCCGTTCGCTCGCGGTCGAGTTGGCGCCGCGCGGCATCACCGCCAACTCCGTCGCGCCGGGCTTCATCGACACGGATCTCACGGCCGGCGTGCTCTCCGACCCGGCTGTGCGGGCCCATGCCGAGGGCGTCTCCGCGTTCGGCCGCGTCGGAACGGCGGGCGAGGTGGCGGACGTGGTGGCGTTCCTGGCGTCACCGGATTCCCGCTGGGTCACCGGGCAGCACCTCGACGCGACCGGGGGCGCACATCTGGCCCTGTAGGACACGGGGGGCACCCGGCGGGACGCGGGCACCGCGGGGGCTCAGTGGGTCTCGGTCACCTTCGCCAGCGCGCGCGGGGCGTCCGGGTCCTGGCCGCGGGCGATGGTGATCTCGTGGGCCAGCAGCTGGAGCGGGATGATCTCCAGGATCGGCTGGACCTCCTCGGCCACGCCCTCGGTGGGCAGGACGAAGCCGGCGGAGGACTGCTCGACCTGGTTTCCGGGTCCGAGGACGAACAGGTCGGCGCCGCGGCCGCGCAGCCGGTCGAGGACGGGCTGGAGGGCCTCGCCGCCCTTGCCGTCGGTGACGACCGCGATGACCGGGGAGACGTTGTCGACCATGGCGAGGGGGCCGTGCAGGAGGTCGGCGCCGGAGTAGGAGAGGGCGGGGATGTAGCTGGTCTCCATGAGCTTGAGGGCGGCCTCCTTGGCCGTGGGGTAGCCGTAGCCGCGAGAGGTGATCACCATGCGTTCGGCGAAGCGGTAGCGGGCGGCGAGGGCGCGGACCTCGTCCTGCCGGGCCAGCAACTGCTCGGCGAGGTCCGGCAGTACCTTCGCGGGGGCGCCGTCACCGCCGCGCAGGCCTTCGACGAAGAGGTAGAGAGCGAGGAGGGAGGCCGTATAGGTCTTGGTCGCGGGGAGGGCCTTCTCCGGCCCGGCCATGATGTCGACGTGGTACTCGGAGACGCCGGCCAGCGGTGAGCCGGGGTTGTTGGTCACGGCGAGGGTGATCGCGCCCGCCTCGCGGGCGGCGCGGGTGGAGGCCACCAGGTCCGGGGAGCCGCCGGACTGGCTGACGGTGACGACGAGGACGTCGGTGAGGTCCGGGCGGGCGCCGTACGCGGTGGTGGTGGACATCGAGGTCAGGCCGCAGGGCAGGCCGAGGCGGATCTCCAGGAGGTACTTGGCGTAGAGGGCGGCATTGTCGGAGGTGCCGCGGGCGGTCAGCAGGACGAAGCGGGGTTTGCGGGCGGCGATCTCCTGGGCCACCTGCCGGATGCCGGGGGCGCCCTCCTCCAGGATGCGGCGCAGCACGGCGGGCTGCTCGGCCATCTCACGGGCCATGATCCGGCCCGGGACGTCGGTCCGGGGGTCCGGTGTCGCGGCGGTCATGGTGGGCTCCTTGCGGGTCGGTTGCGGAGTGCTGCGGGGTGCTGCGCAGGGCGGCGCCGCCCCCATTCCACGCCCCCACGGCGAATGGCGCCTGTCCTCCGCATGGAAAGACGATGACCCCCGCTCCACCTGGGCCACAAGGGGCAGCTCTGTTAGATTGGTCTAAACCACACAGCCCGTTCCGGGTGCCGGTTGAGCCCCCCTTCTCCAGACCGTTTTCTTCAGATCGGCAGGCCAGCGTGGAAGTTGTCATAGTTCCGGACGCCAAGTCGGGCGGCGAGCTCATCGCCGAGGCCATGGCGCAGCTTCTGAGGCGCAAGCCGGCGGCGCTGCTCGGTGTGGCCACCGGCTCCACCCCGCTGCCCGTCTACGAGGCGCTCGCGGCCAAGGTGCGCTCCGGTGCCGTGGACGCCTCTCGGGCGCGGATCGCGCAGCTCGACGAGTATGTGGGGCTGCCGGCCGAGCATCCGGAGTCGTACCGCTCGGTGCTCGGGCGCGAGGTGCTGGAGCCGCTCGGGATCGGGATGGACGCGTTCATGGGGCCCGACGGGACGGCCGAGGACGTGCAGTTGGCGTGCGCCGCGTACGACAGGGCGCTGGCCGAGGCCGGCGGGGTGGATCTGCAGTTGCTCGGGATCGGGACCGACGGGCACATCGGGTTCAATGAGCCGTGCTCCTCGCTGGCCTCGCGGACCCGGATCAAGACGCTGACCGAGCAGACCCGGGTGGACAATGCGCGGTTCTTCGACGGGGACATCGAGCAGGTGCCGCATCACGTGATCACTCAGGGGATCGGGACGATTCTGGAGGCACGGCATCTGGTGCTGCTGGCCACCGGCGAGGGGAAGGCCGACGCCGTCGCCGCCACAGTTGAGGGGCCGGTGGCTGCGGTGTGTCCTGCTTCGGCGTTGCAGTTGCATCCGCATGCGACGGTCGTTGTCGATGAGGGGGCGGCTTCCAAGCTGAAGTTTGCGGACTACTTCCGGTACACGTATGTCAACAAGCCGGAGTGGCAGGGGATTTAGGGCGGTTTCGTCTGCCGGGGGTCTGTGATCTTCGGGCTGCGGGTCGTGGTGGGTTGCTCGCGCCCACGCGGCGGAGCCGCACATCAATACAGCCCCGCGCCCCTGAAAACGTGCAGGCGCCGGCCCCTTGAAAGGACCGGCGCCTGACTCGTCGTAGTCGCTACACCCCCGCAATGACCTCCGCCGCCGCTCGCCCGCACACCCGTGCCGCGCCGTGCGTGGCGATGTGGAGGGCCCCTCGGGGGGTGGCCTGGGGAAGGCCCATCTCGACCACGATCGTGTCCGGGCGGGCCGACAGCAGGGTGTCGAGGGCGGATGTCATCCAGGGGTGGCGGTGCTCGTCGCGGACCACGGCCACGATGCGGCGGGGGCCGGCCGCGGCCAGGGCGCTGCGGGCCGCGTCCTCGCCGGCGAAGGTGCCCGTCTCCGTGCCGGGCAGGAGGCGGAAGAGTTCCGCCGCGACGCCCCAGGGGGTCTCGTCGCCGACCGCGATGTTGGCGACGGGGGTGAGGGCGGCGACGTAGGGCGGTTCGGTCAGCGGGGTGAAGGGCTCCGCCGCGGTCGTCCTCAGGGCGCGGCGGGCTGCGCGGAGGCCCACTTCGGTGTCGGGAGTGCGTTCCGTGTCCGCGGCTGCCGCGGCGGCGGTCCAGCGGGCCAGCGCCCGGACCCGTTCCGCCGCGTCCGCCAGGCGTTCCTCGGGGAGTTCGCCGGCGCGGACCGCGGAGACGAGGGCGTCGCGCAGGCGCCGTACCGTCTCGTCGTCGGCGAGGCCGCCGCCCACGCAGATCGCGTCGGCGCCGGCGGCCACGGCGAGGACGCTGCCGCGCTCGATGCCGTACGTACCGGCGATGGCCTGCATCTCCATGCCGTCGGTGACGATGAGGCCGTCGTAGCCGAGTTCACCGCGCAGCAACTCGGTGAGCGCGCGCGGCGAGAGGGTCGCCGGGTGGTCCGGGTCCAGGGCGGGGATCAGGATGTGCGCGCTCATCACCGCGCGGGTGCCGGCCCTGATCGCCGCGCGGAACGGGGCCAGTTCGCGGGAGTGGAGCACCGACGTGTCCACGTCGATGCGCGGGAGCGCGTGATGGGAGTCGACGGCGGTGTCGCCGTGGCCCGGGAAGTGCTTGGTGCAGGCGGCGACCCCGGCGGACTGCAGGCCGGTGACATAGGCGGCCGTGTGCCGGGCGACCAGGTCGGTGTCGGCGCCGAAGGAGCGGACGCCGATCACGGGGTTGGACGGGTTGGAGTTCACGTCGGCCGACGGGGCCCAGTTGAGGTTGACGCCGCAGGCGGCGAGGCGGCGGCCGAGTTCCGTGGCCACCTCCCGCGTCAGGTCCACGTCGTCCACGGCGCCCAGCGCGTTGTTGCCGGGGAAGGAGGAGCCGGTGCGGACCTCGAGCCGGGTGACGTCGCCGCCCTCCTCGTCGATGGCGACGAGGACGTCCTCGCGTTCGACGCGCAACTGGGCGGTGAGGGCCGCGAGTTGTTCGGGGGAAGCGATGTTGCGGCCGAAGAGGCCCACGGAGGCGAGTCCTTCACCGAGGCGGCGCAGCAGCCAGTCGGGGGCCGTCGTTCCCGTGAAGCCGGGCTGGAGGACGGTGAGGGCATCGCGCGTCAGGGTGTCTGTGCCGCTGGCGATTGTCGTCATCGGGTGGCGTTATCCCTTCACTGCGCCGGCGGTCAGGCCCGCGGCCATCTTGCGCTGGACGAGGAGGAACAGGGCGACGATCGGCACGGCCATCATCGTGGCTCCGGCCATCATCGGGGCGTATTCGGTGCCGTGCTTGGTGGTGAAGTTGCCGAGCCAGACGGTCGCGGTCTGGTTCTTCTGGCTGAGCAGCATCAGGGCGTAGAGGTACTCGTTCCAGGCCTGGATGAAGCCGTAGACCGAGGTGGCGACCATGCCGGGGGCGAGGAGGGGGAAGACCACCCGGATGAAGGCGCCGGTGCGGCTGCAGCCGTCGACCATCGCCGCCTCTTCCAGCTCCTTCGGGATGTTGACGATGAAGCCGCGCAGCGTCCACACCGTGAAGGGGAGGATGAAGGTCAGATACGTGATGATCAGTCCCGAGAGCTTGTCGTACTGCTCCAGGTCGTTGAGGAGCAGGAAGATCGGGATGATCATGGCGACCAGCGGGACCATCTGGACCGCGAGGATGCCGACGATCACGATCTTGCGGCCGCGGAAGGCGAACCGGGAGATGGCGAGCGCCGCCAGCAGGCCGACGACGATGCCGATCGCCACCACCGAGAGGGACACGATCAGGCTGCGGCCGACCGGGCCCCAGAAGTCCGCGATGGCCAGCGCCCGGCGGAAGTTGTCGAGGGTGAAGCCGGTCGGGAACAGGCTCGGGTCGGGGTCGATGGTGTCCTTGGCCGGCTTGATGGCCGTGTTGAGCATCCAGTAGACGGGGAAGCCGGCGGTGAGGAAGACCAGGAGGCCGAGGAGGTTCCAGCCGAGCTTGGACTTGCGGGGCAGCGAGCTGCTGCCCGGCGTCGCCACGGCGTTCATGATGGTCATTCGACCTCTCCGATCTTCAGCATCTGGCGCATGTACACGGCGACCACGCCGAGCAGCAGCACCACGGTGATCAGGGCGATCGCGGAGCCCTGCGCATAGTCGTTGACCACGAAGGCACGGTCGTACGAGTAGGTGGTCAGCAGCTGGAACTCCTGCTCGGGATGGCCGTTTCGCATCACGAAGACCTGCGGGAAGACGCCCATGTCCCAGATGACCGACAGGGTCGTGAGCATCACGATGATCGGCTTGAGGACGGGCAGGGTGACGTAACGGAAGACGCCCCAGGAGCCGGCGCCGTCGAGGCGGGCCGCCTCCTCCAGTTCGGCGGGGACCTGGGTGAGGCCGGCGCTGAGGGTGATGACGACGAAGGGAACGGCTCCCCAGACCACCAGGAGCATGATCACGGCGAGGCCCTGCGGGCCGCTGGCGAACCAGTTGTGGCCGATCATCTCGACGCCGGGCAATTTGCTGAGCAGGGCGTTGAGGATGCCGTAGTCGGCGTCGAACAGCCACTTGAAGACGGTGGTGGCGACGATGATCGGCATGCCCCAACTGGCCACCAGCACGATGTTGACCAGCGTCTTCATCCAGCCGGAGACCCGCTGCAGAAGCAGGGCGATCAGCATGCCCAGCACCATCGTGAAAACGACGGAACCGGCCGCGAAGACGATCGTGCGCAGCACGACCTGCCAGAACTCGCCGTCGCCCAGCACCCCGGTGAAGTTGTCGAACCCGACCCACTCGGCCGGCAGGAAGCCCCACAGCTGGGACTGGCCGAACTTCTGGAAGGAGAGGGTGACCAGGCGGACCAGCGGATAGCCGAGTACCAGGCCCAGGATCAGCAGACAGGGGGCGAGCAGCAGCCATGGGGTGGCGGCGCCGCCCGAAGTCCGGGCTCTGCGTGGGTTCTTGGCGACCGGCGGCGGTGGCGGCGCCTGCCGCGGTGGCGGCACCTTGGCAGGGGTGGTCGTGTCTGCGGCACTCATCGCGCGCTCCTCAGCGGTCCCTCAGGTCGTACGGAGAGCGGGGTTCCGCCCGGGCGGAACCCCGCTTGCAGGTCACTTGGTGTTGATGACCTTGTCGATCGCGGCGTCCGCGTCCTTGGCGGCGGCCTCGACCGACTTCTTGCCGGTGCCGATGTCCTGGAGCATGGTCTGCAGGACCTGCGCCTTCTCGACCTGGCCCCAGCCGGGTGCCATCGGGACGAACCAGTTGGACTCGGCCGCGGTGGCCGGGACCGCCGTCGCGGGGTCGTTCTTCAGGGTCGCGAGGTCGGTCTTGTTGTTGGGCAGGTTGCCCTTGGCCATCAGGCCCTTCTGACCGGCGGGGCCGGTGAACGCGTTGATCCACTCGGCGGCGACGGCCTGCGCCTTGGACTTGACCGGGACGGCGAGGTCGGAGCCGCCCAGGAACACCGGGAGGTTCTTGCCGGACGGGCCGGGGACCACGAAGTTCTCGAGGTTGTCCTTGAGCTTGCCGGTCTTGTCGTTCTTCGGGTCTGCGGAGGTCGCGCCCTCCCAGGCGGCACCGAAGATCATGCCGGACTTGCCCTGGCCGTAGACGATGTAACGGTCGGACTCGTCCTTGGTCTTGTCGCCGTGCATGTACTTGTCGACGACGTTCTTGAACTCGGTGAGGCCCTTGACCGACTCGGGCGAGGAGAGGCTGGCCTTCCACTGGCCGCCCTCCTCCTTGGCGATGGAGCCACCGGCGTCGTAGACGAAGGACATGGCCGCGTACCAGTCACGGGTGGGCTGGTACCAGGCGGAGAACTTGTTCCCCTCCTTCTTCTGCACCTTGTCGAGGTCCGCGGTGAGCTCGGCGTACGTCTTCGGCGTGGACTTGACGCCCGCCGAGGCGAAGACGTCCTTGCGCCAGTTGCCGACCCGGCCGCCCGCGTAGTACGGCACGCCGTAGGTCTTGCCGCCGTACGTCACCGAGGCCTTGAGACCGTCCAGCCAGGCGGCGGAGTTGCTGAACTTCGCCGGGTCCAGGGGGGCGAAGGCGCCCTTGACCATGTAGCCCAGCATCTCGGTGTTGCCCATCTCGACCACGTCGGGGGCCTTGTCGGTGGCGAGGACCGCGTCCAGCTTGGTGTTCTTGTCCGGCCAGCCGTAGTACTCGTGGTTGATCTTGATACCGGGGTGCTTCTTCTGGACGGCCGCGTCGGCGGCCTTCACCAGGTTCGGCCAGTTGTTCTGGGCGTCGACGGTGAGCCAGACAGTCAGCTCCTTGGCGTCCGCGCCGCTGTTGGAAGAACCCTTGCCGTCGCTGCTGCCACACGCCGCGATGGAGACCATCATGCCCGCGATACCGATCGCGGCTATGAGCTTGCGCTTCACGCCACCCTCCTCAGGGATGCCCACACCTCCCCGCTCATACGCCGGGACCTGAACCAATGGTGTAGACCAGTACCGGGAGCTTGGACCAGACCACGAAGCCTGTCAAGAGTCCTCGAAACGGCTCTGACCAGCCGTTATGCGAGCTACATATGCAAGAACCTTTAAGTAAGAAGGCAGCGAAATCAGCCGCGCCGGAGTACTCTCGTCCGCTAGACCACTTGGCCCTCCGTGGACTAGACCAAAAGAGCTGGCGACGGTATACAGAAGGGATCACGAAGTGACCCGCATCCGGAGCCGGGAAGGCAGAGCATGAGCAGCGACGTCAGCAGTGCGGAGACCGACGGCGGGGCAGGGGTCCGTACCGCTCGCGTGCCCAAGTACTACCGCCTGAAGAAACATCTGCTCGACATGACGGAGACGCAGTCCCCCGGCACTCCGGTACCGCCCGAGCGCACCCTCGCCGCCGAGTTCGACACCTCGCGCACGACGGTGCGGCAGGCGCTCCAGGAGCTGGTCGTCGAGGGCCGCCTCGAACGCATCCAGGGCAAGGGCACCTTCGTCGCCAAGCCGAAGGTGTCCCAGGCGCTCCAACTCACCTCGTACACCGAGGACATGCGCGCCCAGGGCCTGGAGCCCACCTCCCAGCTGCTGGACATCGGCTACATCACCGCCGACGACCGCCTCGCCGAGCTCCTCGACATCACGGCCGGCGGCCGGGTGCTCCGTATCGAACGCCTCCGCATGGCCAACGCCGAGCCGATGGCCATCGAGACGACCCACCTGAGCGCGAAGCGCTTCCCGGCGCTGCGCCGCTCGCTGGTCAAGTACACGTCCCTCTACACGGCGTTGGCCGAGGTCTACGACGTCCATCTCGCCGAGGCCGAGGAGACCATCGAGACCTCACTGGCCACCCCGCGCGAGGCGGGCCTGCTCGGCACGGACGTGGGCCTGCCGATGCTGATGCTCTCCCGGCACTCGTACGACAAGACGGGCGAGCCGGTGGAGTGGGTGCGGTCGGTGTACCGGGGGGACCGCTACAAGTTCGTGGCCCGCCTGAAGCGCCCGGCGGACTGAGCGCCCCACAGGGGCGCGGGGCTGTATCGATATGCGGCTCCGCCACGAATGGGGGTCCCCCCACTCGAGCGAAGCCGAGAGTGGGGGAGCGACCAGCCGCAACGGCGCCGCGGATAAGAAGCAACCCCACGGCACCCCCAACGGAGCGCTACCGCACGCGGTGTAGCGCAACTGCCGCTCCTGTTCTACGGTCCTCCCGACTCCGTCTGGACGGGAGGACCGCCTCGTGCGTACCGCGAACGTCCGCTCCATCGTCATCTGGACCCTCGTCGCCCTGGTCGGAGCGGCGGGCTGGTCCGTGCTCGCGCTCTCCCGGGGCGAGAACGTCTCGGCCGCCTGGATGGTCGCCGCCGCCCTCGGCACCTACGCGATCGCCTACCGCTTCTACGCGAAGTTCATCGCGTACAGGGTGCTCAAGGTCGACGGCACCCGGGCCACCCCGGCCGAACGCCTCGACAACGGCATCGACTTCCACCCCACCGACCGCCGCGTCCTGCTCGGCCACCACTTCGCGGCGATCGCCGGCGCCGGGCCCCTGGTCGGGCCGGTGCTGGCCGCGCAGATGGGCTATCTGCCCGGCACGATCTGGATCATCGCCGGCGTCGTCTTCGCGGGCGCGGTCCAGGACATGGTGGTGCTGTTCTTCTCCACGCGCCGCGACGGGCGTTCGCTCGGTCAGATGGCCCGCGAGGAGATCGGACCCTTCGGGGGAGCGGCCGCGCTGATCGCCGCCTTCGCCATCATGATCATCCTGCTCGGGGTGCTGGCGCTGGTCATCGTCAACGCGCTCGCGGCCTCGCCGTGGGGCACCTTCTCCATCGCGATGACCATCCCGATCGCCCTGCTGATGGGCTTCTACCTGCGGGTGCTTCGCCCCGGCCGGGTCGCCGAGGTCTCCCTGATCGGTGTGGCCCTGCTGCTGCTCGCACTGGTCGCGGGCCGCTGGGTCGCCGAGTCCTCGTGGGCCGGCACCTTCACCCTCGCGCCCTCGACCCTGGTCGTCTGGCTGGTGGCGTACGGCTTCGTCGCCTCGATCCTGCCCGTGTGGATGCTGCTCGCGCCCCGCGACTACCTGTCCACCTTCATGAAGATCGGCACCATCGCGCTGCTCGCGCTGGGCGTGGTCGTCGCGCTGCCGACGCTGAAGATGGACGCGGTGACGGACTTCGCCTCGCGCGGAGACGGCCCGGTCTTCGCCGGGTCCCTGTTCCCGTTCGTCTTCATCACCATCGCCTGCGGCGCCCTGTCGGGCTTCCACTCGCTCATCTCCTCCGGCACGACGCCGAAGATGATCCAGAAGGAGACGCAGGTCCGGATGATCGGCTACGGCTCCATGCTGATGGAGTCGTCGGTCGCGATCATGGCGCTGGTCGCGGCGAGCATCATCGACCCGGGGCTGTACTTCGCGATGAACGCACCGTCCGGCGCGATCGGCACCACCGTGCAGAACGCCTCGCAGGTGGTGACCGGTTGGGGCTATCACATCTCCCCCGCCGACCTCGCCCAGGCCGCGAAGAACGTCGAGGAGTCGACCCTGCTCTCCCGTACCGGCGGCGCGCCCACGCTCGCCATCGGTGTCTCGGAGATCTTCTCCAAGGTCACCGGCGGGAGCCTGAGGGCCGTCTGGTACCACTTCGCGATCATGTTCGAGGCGCTGTTCATCCTGACCGCGCTGGACGCCGGTACGCGGGTGGGCCGGTTCATGCTCCAGGACATGCTGGGCAACGTCGTCCGGCCGTTCAGGAACGTGAGCTGGAAGCCGGGCCTGGTCATCACCAGCGCGGCCGTGTGCGCGCTGTGGGGGTACTTCCTCTGGGTGGGCGTGCACGAGCCCCTCGGCGGCATCAACCAGCTGTTCCCGATCTTCGGCATCTCCAACCAGCTGCTGGCGGCGGTCGCCCTGGCCGTCTGCACGACCCTGCTGGTGAAGTCGGGGCGGGCCACAAGTGGGCCTGGATCACCGGGATTCCGCTGGCCTGGGACGCGACCGTGACCTTGACGGCCAGCTACCAGAAGGTGTTCTCCAGCGACCCCAAGGTCGGCTTCTTCAAGCAGCGGTCCGTGTTCCAGGACGCGATCGACGCCGGGAAGGTGCTGCCGCCCGCCAAGACCATGGACGACATGCACACCGTGGTCACCAACTCCACGGTGGACGGCGTCCTTGCGGCGGTCCTGGCGGTCCTGATCGTCGTGGTGATCGCGGACGCCCTGCGGGTCTGCGTCCGGCACATCCGCCGACCGGCGCTCTCCTCGCTGAGCGAGTCGCCGTACGTCGAGTCGAGGATCACCGCCCCCGCGGGGCTGATCGCGACGCGGGAGGAGAAGGAGGAGGAGCGCCGTGCGGTCGTCGGTACTGCTGCGCCGGGCGATTAGGGGGGTGCGCTGGTATGTGCGGGAGCTGACGGACGAGTCGGCGTACGACCGTTATGTCGCGCATCTGCGCAAGACCCGTCCGGGCGCGCAGGTGCCGTCCCGGCGTGAGTTCGAGCGGATGCGGACGGACCGTCAGGAGGCGGATCCACGGCAGGGTTTCCGCTGCTGCTGACAGCGATGTCGCACCGATGTCGGACCTTCACGGAATCGACGTACCGATATGCGGACGAGGTCTTCCGCACTGGTGACACCGTGACCTAGATTGCCTGCGCGTTACACAGGTGATCAGTGAGGGGACGGAGTCGCGGTATGTCTGAAACGCCAGAAGCGAGACCCCCGGTGGTGACACCGGTCCGCGTCGTCATCGCCATCTGCCTCGTCGCGCCCTTCGTGGCGATGCTGTGGGTCGGCTCCTACGCCAAGACCGACCCGGCGCTCGGCGGTATCCCGTTCTTCTACTGGTACCAGATGCTGTGGGTGCTGATCTCCACGGCGCTGACCATGACCGCGTACCAGCTGTGGCAGCGTGACCAGCGGGCCCGCCGGGGAGGCAGCAAGTGAAGACCGGCGTGAACGGCGTCGCGCTCGGCGTCTTCATCTTCTTCTTCCTGGCCGTCACGGTCATGGGCTTCCTGGCCGCGCGCTGGCGCAAGGCCGAGAACGAGCAGAGCCTCGACGAATGGGGCCTGGGCGGGCGGTCGTTCGGCACCTGGATCACCTGGTTCCTGCTCGGCGGCGACCTGTACACGGCGTACACCTTCGTCGCCGTACCCGCGGCGATCTACGCGGCGGGCGCGGCCGGCTTCTTCGCGGTGCCCTACACGATCCTGGTGTACCCCCTGATCTTCACGTTCCTGCCCCGGCTGTGGTCGGTCTCGCACCGGCACGGGTACGTGACCACCTCGGACTTCGTGCGCGGCCGCTTCGGCTCGAAGGGGCTGTCGCTGGCGGTGGCCGTGACCGGCATCCTGGCGACGATGCCGTACATCGCGCTGCAGCTGGTGGGCATCCAGGCCGTCCTCGACGTCATGGGGATCGGCGGCAGCGCGGGCTCCAACTGGTTCGTGAAGGACCTGCCGTTGCTGATCGCCTTCGGTGTGCTGGCGGCGTACACGTACTCCTCGGGTCTGCGCGCCCCCGCGCTGATCGCGTTCGTCAAGGACGCGCTGATCTACATCGTCATCGCCGTCGCGATCATCTACATCCCGATCAAGCTGGGCGGGTTCGACCACATCTTCGCCAAGGCGGGCGAGGCCTTCAGCGCGACCAACCCGGCGACGGGGAAGCCGCGCGGGGCGCTGGTCCCGGCCGAGGCGAACCAGTGGACGTACGCCACGCTGGCGCTGGGCTCCGCGCTCGCGCTGTTCATGTACCCGCACTCGATCACCGCGACGCTGTCCTCGAAGAGCCGTGACGTGATCCGCCGCAACACCACCATCCTTCCGCTGTACTCGCTGATGCTGGGCCTGCTCGCGCTGCTCGGCTTCATGGCGATCGCGGCCGGGGTCAAGGTCACCAACGGTCAACTGGCCATTCCGCAGCTGTTCGAGAACATGTTCCCGAGCTGGTTCGCGGGCGTGGCCTTCGCCGCGATCGGCATCGGCGCGCTCGTCCCCGCGGCGATCATGTCCATCGCGGCCGCGAACCTCTTCACCCGCAACATCTACAAGGACTTCATCAAGCCCGACGCGACGGCGGAGCAGGAGACCAAGGTCTCCAAGATCGTCTCGCTGCTGGTGAAGGTGGGTGCCCTGGTCTTCGTCCTGACGATGGACAAGACGGTCGCGATCAACTTCCAGCTGCTGGGCGGCATCTGGATCCTGCAGACCTTCCCGGCCCTGGTCGGCGGCCTGTTCACGCGCTGGTTCCACCGCTGGGCGCTGCTCGCGGGCTGGGCGGTCGGCATGGTCTACGGCACGCTCGCCGCCTACGGTGTCGCCTCCCCGACCAACCCGGGCCAGAAGCACTTCGGCGGCTCCAACGCGAACATCCCGGGCCTCGGCGAGATGGGCTACATCGGCCTGACGGCGTTCGTCCTGAACGCGGTGGTCGCGGTGGTGCTCACCTTCGTCCTGAAGGCCCTGAAGGCCCCCGAGGGCGTCGACGAGACGAAGCCGGGGGACTACACGGCGGACGCGGGCGACCCGGGCGTCCAGGTGGAGCTGCCCCCGGCGACGGCGGGCGCGTCCCACTAGCGGTTACGGCGATCAGCGGCCGTCGGGGAAATCCGGCGGCCCGTTGTCGTACCGCACGGCGGTCAGTCCCTCGTGCGCTTGGCCATCTCGCCCCAGAACAGGTCCAGTTCCTGTACCCGCATGCCCACCCAGTGCGGGGTCTTCCCGCGCAGGCCTCGGGGAAAGAGGCGGCGCACCCGCCCGGGCAGCAGGGCTTGCTGCTGGCGGCAGAACGGCTCGCGGATCTCTCCCCGGGGGACACAGCCCCGGGGCGGGTACGGGCAGAGCTGGAACTTGCAGTCGGGCAGACAGGTGCTGCCGGGGGTGAGCGGAACCGAGGTACCGGCCTGCAGATCGGGCCGCAGCGGGTAGCGGTTCGTGCGGATGCAGGGCGGGAGCGGCATGCCGTGCGGCTCCGCGCGGGCCAGGCGCTCCTCGACCTCGTCGGGGTGTCCGTCGCGTTCGATGAGGTTCAGCATGACCAGAATGTCGGCGACGAGGTACTGGGCTCGCGCGTCGAGGCTGCTCCAGCCCACGGAGGGCGGGATCCAAAGGTTGTGCTTGCGATACCCGGCGGGGTTGCCGTTGCGGGAGCCGATGTTGTCCGCCACGCCCTTCTCGTCGACCCAGAGGAAACGCTCGGGCTGCCCGGTCTCCAGGGCGAGGGCCACCAGGTCGGCCGCCTCGGCGACGAACGGATGGACGAGCGGCAGGGCAGGCACGCCGTTCGCGCCGGAAGCACGGTTCACCGTGCCGGCCGTCGACAGCCAACGCTGTACGGTCTGCACCGCGGTCATCCCGCCGATCGCCCGCGACGGCTCGCGTGCCCCGACGGGGCCGCCGTCCCGCTCACGGAGGCCGGCGCTGTCCGGGAGCTCCCACAGGCCCAGCGCTTGAACCAGGCTGAGCTGCGCATACCAGCACCGGGACTGCTGCAGCACGGTCTCCGCCAGCCGGATCAGGTCGGCGCGGTTGCCCGAGTGGGCGTCAGGGTGGCGTTTGCGCCGGTTGGCAGCGTATTTGAAGCCCTGGGCCAGCGCGGCCTCCAGGGCGAGCGGGAGGTCCGGGGTGCCGCCGGTGTATTTCGGGTCGAGGTGGCGCAGCCACTTGACGATGCGTTCCTGGGTCTCGTCGCGGTGGTCCTCGTCGACGGAGCCGAGGAGCATGGGAAGCATCCAGGCCCGCATCACGAACTCCCGGAAAAGAGCCACCCGTTTGTCACGGTACTTTCTGTTGATAACCCTTCGTCTGCTCTGCAGCTCTTTGATGCGTTCGGCCGACACGGCCCGCGAGGGCCCGCGGGCGGCTCTCGCCTGCCCCATCGCCACGGCCCACATCGCCAACCGCTCCCCCTTCCCGGCTTTCAGAGCACTGACCTTGGCGTCGTACTCCTTCACGGGGTCGCTGTTGAACCCACTCCGCTCGCGGAGCATGCCGAACGCGGCATTGCCGCCGGTGCCGATCTCCTGCGCGACGGCCAGGCGTAGCGGGTAGGAGGGCTCCGCGATGCCCATCTCGAAGAGCTTCTCGTACAACGGCACGGTGTCCGTTCCGTCGCAGACGGCCCGCAGTGCCGCGCCGAGCCGCCTCACCAGCCTGAGCTTCGCGTCCTCGAGGCTGCGTCGGTCCCCCTTGACGCGGGGCCAGCCTTCGCGCACCTTGGCGACGATGTCCTCCAGCAGTCTCGGGTTCTCCTCCACACTCTCGATTTCTATGGCCGCGGCGTAGAGATCCAGGGCCTTCGGATCCTCCGTGCGGAGATTCGCGGCCACGAGGAGCCGGTGGGCCAGAGTGCGCCCCCGCACAGGTGACTGCCGCACCAACTCCTCGAACCCCTTCTTCACTTCGGCCTGAATGCTGCCGCCCGTGGCCGTCAGCTCTGCCGCCCGCCGACGGGACAGCAGCACCAGAGCGATGAGCAGTTCCCGGCTGGGCCCGCGCGGCTGCAGTGCCTGCTCGACCAGCTCTCCGGCACCTCGCTCCCCAAGGTGGTGCAGTACGCGGAAGCCGAAGTAGGCCTGAAGGATGCTGTGCGGGAAACGGACCTTCTTCTCGGAGCCCTCCACCAGCCTGAGCCTGTGCGCGTTGCCCACGATCCGGGCGAGCACGGCGTGGCACTGGTCCGCGTTCCCTTCGCGCAGACGCCTGCCCTCCTCGGCACCGAGCCTGTCGCAGAGCGTGTTCCAGATCCGCCGTCGGTGCCACTCGGACAAGGCGTTCTGGCGCTTGCCGTACCGGTCGAAGCGGCGGCTCCTCGTCCACACGTGCTCCGCCCAGGTTCTCGCGTGCCGCGCCCTACCGGGATGCATGTCCTGGTCGAGCAATTCGTCGAAGCCGACCTCCAGTTCGTCCTGGAGCAGTCCGATGCACGCCAGGGCGGAGACCACTTCGACGGTGTCCCGGCGCTCCTGCGATGTCAGCGCCACCTCCTCGCGCAGCCGGCCCTCGCACAGGGCCTGATCCCATTTCTCCAGCAGCCACAGCCGGAGCGTGCTGCGATCCCGGCTGCGCGTGTCCAGCCGCTGGGGATCGTCGCGCGGCCGGTCACGCTCCAGGGCGCCCAGGCAGTGCAGTTCGCGCGCGATCTGCAGGTAGATGGGTGATTCGGTCACCTCCGCCGTCTCCACGATCCAGTCCACCCGGCGCTCGTCCGTGCCCGGTACCTGCCCTTCGAGGAACCGGAGGGCCTCCTCCTCGCTCAGCGGTTCCAGCTCGACGATCGCGGCGGGGGTGCTCTCCAGCGGACTGTGCGGCCGGGAGGCGATGACCAGGGGCAGCTTCTCGTCATAGGCGCGCTGGATGGCCTGACGGATGATGTTGTCGCGGTGCTGCTGGAGTTCGCCGTCGAGGAGCGCCTCTTCCAGCCCGTCGGCTATCACCACCGGCTTGTCGTCGGCCAGCAGTTGCTGCCAGACCCGCTCGGTCTTGCCGCGCGCCAGAACGCCCTGGGGCGCCTCGTCGGCGAAGCGCTGCTTGGCCATGCGCTCGAAGTTGAGGTCGGTCCCGCCGTCCGCGTCCCTCAGCCTGATCGGCACGGGCACGGCGTTCAGCCGGGCGAGCAGTTCGGTGAGCCGTACAAGGACGGCGGTCTTGCCCGCGCCGACACCTCCGACGAGGAGATAGGGCCTGCGCGTGTCACGCTCCCGCAGCCGTTCGGCGATGACCTGGACAACCTCCTCGCGGCCGACGATCTCGGCGGTGTCCTGCCCGGCGGTGGGCATCAGTCCCCGGGGATCCCCACGCGCCTTCGCCAGGTAACGCCGCTTGGTCCAGCTGTACCACCAGAACAGGAAGAGCGCGGCGGCGAGTGAAGCGGTGAGCACGGGACCGACGAACAGCAGGACGGCGTCGAACCCCTTGCTCTGCCGCAGGTGCTCGAACCCGGTCGACGTATGCGCGAACCAGATGTACACACCCTCCCCGCACCAGGCGAGGACCGCGAGCAGGGCGGTCAGCCACACGATCCTGGTCACGTTGGCGTAGGAGAACCATCTGCGCCATTTCCTGGGGCGGGCGGTGCCCCCGCGGGCCTTTGGACGCAACGCTCTTCGTGGCCGCGTCCTGCTGGGCGAGTGACGGGCGACCGACATCGTGCGTTCTCCCTCCGAGAGCGGTTCTCGGGATCGGAGGCCCACGCCGACGCCTGTACCTCCTTCCATTGGAAGCACTCCCCCAACGCCCCGCAACCCGGGGTCGGGTCACGAGACCCCCTGTGGAAAACCCGAGGCCCGTTGTCCTACCCGTCCGGCAGACTCGGGCCATGGACATCGTGATCCGGCAGGCGGAGCCCGACGAGTACGAGACTCTCGGCGAGATCACCGCCCAGGCCTACCTCGGCGACGGGCTGCTCGACTTCGCAGGCAGCGACTGGTACCTCGGCGAGCTGAAGGACGTCGCCAAACGGGCGGCCCACGCGCAGGTCCTGGTGGCCGTGGAGCGCGACCGCCTCCTCGGGGGCGTGACCTTCGTGCCGTCCGGCGGTCCCCTTTCCGAGATAGCCGGGCCTTCGGAGAGCGAGATACGGATGCTCGCCGTCGCCCCGGCCGCCCGCCGCCGTGGCATCGGCGAGGCCCTCGTGCGCGCCTGCATCGACCGGTCCAGGGCCACGCCCGGCCGCACCGGCCTCGTCCTGTCGACCCAGGGCTCGATGCGTGCCGCCCACCGGATCTACGAACGCCTCGGCTTCGTCCGCGTCCCCGAGCGCGACTGGCATCCGGTTCCGGGGAACGAGGACATCCTGCTCCTCACCTATGAGTTGACACTCTGACACGCTCCGAAGTCGGCGCGACACAACATATGGGGGTGCTGTCCTCACCCGGCACAAGATGTATGCTCATGCTCGCTGTCGTCGCAGGGGAATCCGGTGCGAATCCGGAACTGTCCCGCAACGGTGTACCCATACGTGTTCGCACACATATGGGCGTCAGTCCGAGGACCTGCCGACAGTGCGCCCGGCCGCCGTGGCCCGGGTGCTGTGACGTCCGGGCCTCGTGGAGTGGGCCGGTGGACGCGACGCCGTGTGCGCTCGTGACTGCCCCCTGCCCTCCGCAAGGCCCCCGTGCCGAGCGAGGGAGAGCCTCACGTGACCATCGCGCCAGCAGACCCGGTTTCAGCCAGCGCCGCCGTGGCCGAGGACGGCCTGGGAGCCGCGCTGCTGCGGACCCTGACCGGGCTGACCGCCGACCTTCCCGACGCCGACCCCGGCCGGGTCGCCGCCGCCGCGCTGCGCGGCCGGTCCGCCCGTGCGGACGAGACGGAGCTGCGCGAACTGGCCACGGAGGCGGCCGCCGGCCTCATCTCCGAGGACCCCGCCTACTCGCAGCTGGCCGCCCGGCTGCTGACGATCGGCATCGCCGCGGAGGCAGCCTCCCAGGGCGTCAGGTCCTTCACCGAGTCCGTCGCCGTCGGCCACCGCGAGGGCCTCGTCGCCGACCGCACGGCGGAGTTCGTACGGGTCCACGCCGACCGCCTCGACGCCCTCATCGACCCTCAGGCCGATGACCGTTTCGGCTACTTCGGCCTGCGCACCCTGCACAGCCGCTATCTGCTCCGGCACCCCATCACCCGCCAGGTCATCGAGACGCCGCAGCACTTCATGCTGAGGGTGGCGAGCGGCCTGGCCGAGGACGACACCACACGCGCACTCGAGGAAGTCGAGGCCCTCTACCGGCTCATGAGCCGCCTCGACTACCTCCCGTCCTCCCCCACCCTCTTCAACTCCGGCACCCGGCACCCCCAGATGTCGTCCTGCTACCTCCTCGACTCCCCGCTGGACGAGCTGGACTCCATCTACGACCGCTACCACCAGGTCGCCCGCCTCTCGAAGCACGCCGGCGGCATCGGCCTGTCGTACAGCCGCATCCGCGCCCGCGGCTCCCTCATCCGCGGCACCAACGGCCACTCCAACGGCATCGTCCCGTTCCTGAAGACCCTCGACGCCTCGGTCGCCGCCGTGAACCAGGGCGGCCGGCGCAAGGGCGCGGCCGCCGTCTACCTGGAGACCTGGCACTCCGACATCGAGGAGTTCCTGGAGCTGCGCGACAACACCGGTGAGGACGCCCGCCGTACGCACAACCTGAACCTCGCGCACTGGGTCCCGGACGAGTTCATGCGCCGCGTGAACGCCGACGGGCAGTGGTCCCTGTTCTCCCCGGCGGACGTGCCGGAGCTGGTGGACCTGTGGGGTGAGGAGTTCGACGCCGCCTACCGCAAGGCAGAGGAGGCGGGGCTCGCGAAGAAGACCATCCCCGCCCGTGACCTCTACGGCCGCATGATGCGCGCCCTCGCGCAGACCGGCAACGGCTGGATGACCTTCAAGGACGCCGCCAACCGGACCGCCAACCAGACCGCCGAGCCGGGCCATGTCGTCCACTCCTCCAACCTCTGCACCGAGATCCTGGAGGTCACGGACGACGGCGAGACGGCGGTCTGCAACCTGGGTTCGGTCAACCTCGGCGCGTTCGTGGTCGGTCAGGACATCGACTGGGAGCGGCTGGACGAGACGGTCCGCACGGCCGTGACCTTCCTGGACCGCGTGGTCGACATCAACTTCTACCCCACCGAGCAGGCGGGCCGTTCGAACGCCCGCTGGCGCCCCGTGGGCCTGGGCGCGATGGGTCTCCAGGACGTCTTCTTCAAGCTCCGCCTGCCCTTCGACTCCCCCGAGGCCAAGGCCCTGTCCACCCGGATCGCCGAGCGCATCATGCTCGCCGCGTACGAAGCCTCCGCCGACCTCGCCGAGCGGAGCGGCCCGCTGCCGGCCTGGGAGAAGACCCGTACGGCCCGCGGTGTCCTGCACCCCGACCACTACGACACCGAACTCACCTGGCCGGAGCGCTGGGCGGCCCTCCGGGAACGCGTCGCCGCCGTCGGCATGCGCAACTCGCTCCTCCTCGCGATCGCCCCCACCGCCACCATCGCGTCGATCGCGGGCGTGTACGAGTGCATCGAGCCGCAGGTCTCCAACCTCTTCAAGCGCGAGACCCTCTCCGGCGAGTTCCTCCAGGTCAACTCCTACCTGGTGAAGGACCTCAAGGAGCTCGGCGTCTGGGACGCCCGCACCCGCGAGGCGCTGCGCGAGTCGAACGGCTCGGTGCAGGACTTCGCCTGGATCCCGGCCGATGTACGCGCCCTGTACCGCACGGCGTGGGAGATCCCGCAGCGCGGGCTCATCGACATGGCCGCCGCCCGCACCCCGTTCCTGGACCAGTCCCAGTCCCTGAACCTGTTCCTGGAGACGCCGACCATCGGCAAGCTCTCCTCGATGTACGCGTACGCCTGGAAGCAGGGTCTGAAGACGACGTACTACCTGCGCTCCCGCCCGGCGACCCGGATCGCCCGGGCCGCCCAGGCGACCATCCCCGTGCAGCAAGCAGCCGACCCCGAAGCGGTCGCCTGCTCCCTGGAAAACCCCGAGTCCTGCGAGGCCTGCCAGTAATGACCACCCGTAACGCCAATCTCCTCGACCCGGGCTTCGAACTGACCCTGCGCCCCATGCGCTACCCGGACTTCTACGAGCGCTACCGGGACGCCATCAAGAACACCTGGACCGTGGAGGAGGTCGACCTCCACTCGGACGTGGCCGACCTCGCGAAGCTCACGCCCGCCGAGCAGCACCTGATCGGCCGCCTGGTCGCCTTCTTCGCGACGGGCGACTCAATCGTGGCGAACAACCTGGTCCTGACCCTGTACAAGCACATCAACTCCCCGGAGGCGCGGCTCTATCTGAGCCGCCAGCTGTTCGAGGAGGCCGTGCACGTCCAGTTCTATCTGACCCTCCTGGACACCTACCTGCCCGACCCGGAGGACCGCGCCGCCGCCTTCGCCGCCGTCGAGAACATCCCCTCCATCCGCGAGAAGGCCCAGTTCTGCTTCAAGTGGATGGACTCGGTGGACAGCCTTGACCGCCTGGAGTCCACGTCCGACCGCCGCCGCTTCCTGCTCAACCTGATCTGCTTCGCCGCCTGCATCGAGGGCCTGTTCTTCTACGGTGCTTTCGCGTACGTCTACTGGTTCCGCAGCCGCGGCCTGCTGCACGGCCTGGCCACCGGCACCAACTGGGTCTTCCGCGACGAGACGATGCACATGAGCTTCGCGTTCGACGTCGTCGACACCGTCCGCAAGGAGGAGCCGGAGCTCTTCGACGACCAGCTCGAGCAGCAGGTGACGGACATGCTGCGGGAGGCCGTCGAGGCGGAGCTGCAGTTCGGGCGCGACCTGTGCGGGGACGGTCTGCCCGGCATGAACACCGAGTCGATGCGCCAGTACCTGGAGTGCGTCGCCGACCAGCGCCTCACCCGCCTCGGCTTCGCCCCGGTGTACGGCTCCGAGAACCCCTTCTCCTTCATGGAGTTGCAGGGCGTCCAGGAACTGACCAACTTCTTCGAGCGCCGTCCTTCGGCGTACCAGGTGGCGGTGGAGGGCACGGTCGACCTGGACGAGGACTTCTGACGGTCCCGGCTGTGATATGCCGGGAGGGTGATCAGCCGTCTTTCCCTGGATGAGCAACTCGACTCCCTGCGTGCGGCGTTGACCCGCAACAGCGTCCTGACCGAGGTGCTGGAGCGGACCGCGACGATGGCGCTGCCCGGCTGGTATCTCACCGCCGGGTGCGTCTTCCAGACCGTCTGGAACGTCGTCACCGACCGTCCGCCCACCGCCGGCATCAAGGACTACGACGTCTTCTACTTCGACGCCGACGACCTGTCCTGGGAGGCCGAGGACGCCGTGATCAAGGCCGGCCGGGAGATCTTCGCGGATCTCCCGGCCGAGGTCGAGATCCGCAACGAGGCACGCGTGCACCTCTGGTACGAGGACAGGTTCGGGGTGCCGTGCCCGCCGTACGACTCCACGGAGGCGGCGATCGACAGCTTCGCCGCCACGACCTGCTGCCTGGGCGTACGGCTGGAGGCCGGCGGCCGGTGGCGGGTCTACGCACCGCACGGCCTCTCCGACGTCTTCAACCTCGTCGTGCGGCCGAACCCCGTGCTCGCACCGCGTTCCGTATACGAAGCGAAGACCGCGCGCTGGCGCGAGCAATGGCCGGAACTGACCGTGCTGGACTGGCCCCACCGGGACTCGCCCATGGAGCGTCCATAGGGCCTCCATCGGACGGCCATGGACCTCCCACGGAGCGGCAAAGTTCTTCCGGCCCATCTGTTCCGGGCTCCTCGCCTCCCGCTACTTTCTGGCCGTCCTGCCATGTACACACAACACCGGCGCAGGACGTTTCAAGTGTCATGCCCATGACGGCATCGCGCCCCGCCGCCGCTACGCGCGTCACAGGCCTGCCACCAGCGTCGAGAACCCCACTCCAACGACGGAGGCAGTACCCCCATGCGTGAAAAGCCCAGACGGAGCCTGCGAAGACTCCTGGCCACCGCCATACCGGCCCTCGCTCTCGGTCTCGCCGGCCTCGTGGCCGCCCCCGCGCACGCGGCACCCGTGGCCGCGCACCCCACCCGGACCACCCAGAACGCCAAGGCCCTCACCTCCCCCGAGCGGCAGACGTTCCACTCGACCGGCAAGGCCGGCCAGAAGGTGCCGACCCAGCACCTGTGCGCCACCGCCGCCCCCGGCCACGCGTCCTGCTTCGCCCAGCGCCGTACCGACATCAAGCAGCGGCTGGCCTCCGCGGTCGCCGCCGCCGCGCCCTCCGGCCTCTCCCCGGCCAATCTGCACAGCGCCTACAACCTGCCCTCGACGGGCGGCTCCGGCCTGACGGTTGCCGTGGTGGACGCCTACAACGACCCCAACGCCGAGTCGGACCTGGCCACTTACCGCTCGACGTACGGCCTGTCCTCCTGCACCAAGGCCAACGGCTGCTTCAAGCAGGTCAGCCAGACCGGCTCCACGACCTCGCTGCCCACCAACGACACCGGCTGGGCGGGTGAGGAGGCGCTGGACCTCGACATGGTCAGCGCGGTCTGCCCGAACTGCAACATCATCCTCGTCGAGGCCAACTCCGCGAACGACACCGACCTCGGCATCGCCGAGAACGAGGCCGTGTCGCTCGGCGCCAAGTTCGTCTCCAACAGCTGGGGCGGCTCCGAGTCCTCCTCCCAGACGAGCGAGGACACCTCGTACTTCAAGCACCCGGGTGTCGCGATCACCGTCTCCGCCGGCGACTCCGCCTACGGCGCCGAGTACCCGGCGACCTCGCAGTACGTGACGGCGGTCGGCGGTACGGCCCTGTCCACGTCCTCCAACTCCCGCGGCTGGACCGAGTCGGTGTGGCACACCAGCTCCACCGAGGGCACCGGCTCCGGCTGCTCCGCGTACGACCCGAAGCCGAGCTGGCAGACGGACACCGGCTGCGGCAAGCGCATGGAGGCCGACGTCTCCGCGGTCGCCGACCCGGCCACCGGTGTCGCGGTCTACGACACCTACGGCGGATCCGGCTGGGCGGTCTACGGCGGCACCAGCGCCAGCGCGCCGATCATCGCCGGCGTGTACGCGCTGGCCGGCACCCCCGGCTCCGGCGACTACCCGGCGAAGTACCCGTACTCCCACACCGGCAACCTGTACGACGTCACCAGCGGCAACAACGGCTCCTGCTCGACGTCCTACTTCTGCACCGCCAGGACCGGCTACGACGGCCCGACCGGCTGGGGCACCCCGAACGGCACCACCGCCTTCACCTCGGGCAGCACCTCCGGCAACACGGTGACCGTCACCAACCCGGGCAGCCAGTCGACGACGACCGGCAGCTCGGTCAGCCTGCAGATCAGCGCGAGCGACAGCGCGGGGGCGACCCTGACCTACAGCGCGAGCGGCCTGCCGACCGGGCTGTCCATCAGCAGCTCGACCGGCTTGATCTCGGGTACGGCGTCCACCGCGGGCACCTACCAGGTCACCGTCACCGCCAAGGACTCCACCGGCGCCTCCGGCTCGACCTCCTTCAGCTGGACGGTCGGTTCCAGCGGCGGCACCTGCTCCTCCACGCAGCTCCTCGGCAACCCCGGCTTCGAGTCGGGCAACACCACCTGGACCGCGTCCAGCGGGGTCATCACCAACTCCAGCAGTGAGTCGGCGCACGCCGGTTCGTACTACGCCTGGCTGGACGGCTACGGCTCCTCGCACACCGACACGCTGTCCCAGTCGGTGACCGTGCCGAGCGGCTGCAAGGCGACCTTCACCTTCTACCTGCACATCGACACCGCGGAGACCGGCTCCACCGCGTACGACAAGCTGACGGTCAGCGCCGGTTCGACCACCCTGGCGACGTACTCGAACGTCAACGCCGCCTCCGGGTACGCCCAGAAGTCCATCGACCTGTCCTCGTACGCCGGCTCGACCGTCACCCTGAAGTTCAGCGGTGTCGAGGACTCCTCGCTCCAGACCAGCTTCGTCGTCGACGACACCGCCGTCACGACCAGCTGATCCCGATCGATCCTGTGTGACCCCGGGCCCCGGTCGCCGCCTTCGCGGCCGGGGTTCAGGTGTGGATCCGGACGCAGGGCTCACACGTCACAGGAGAGAGGAGGCCCCCCCATGCGCCGAACGATCCGCCACACGACCCTCGCCCTCGCGGCACTCACCCTCGCCCTGGCCGGCTGCGGCAACCAGACCGACAGCGGCAAGGGCGGCGACAGCAACAGCGTGTCGTCCTCCCCCACACCCAGGAAGAGCCCGCCGCCGAGTCCCTCGGGCGGCTGTACGACGGCGTCGACGCTCGGTGCCGCCGACAGCGGCCGCACGGTCTGTCTGACGGTGGGCGACACCGTCCGGATCAGCCTGGACGGAACCGCGAAGCGGCCCTGGAAGCCGGTCACCGCGAGCGGGTCCGTCCTGCAGGCCGCCAACAGCGGCTTCGTCCTGCAGCCCGGCGACGCGAGCGCCGCCTTCAAGGCCGTGGCGGACGGGAAGAGCCGGCTGGAGTCCACGCGGCCGCTGTGCGCCGCGCAGTCCGGCCGGGTCTCGTGCCTGGGGATTCAGGAGTGGTGGGTCACCGTGGTGGTGAAGTAGCGCTGCCGGCGGGCCGGACGCCCCACGGGGACGCGGCCCTCGGCCTCCCGGCGGGCCTGCTCGGCCTCGCGGATCTGCCGGTCGATGCGCCGGTCGCGCGCGATACCGAGCACGGACGGGAGGACCAGGAGAACGAAGAGGGCGAGAACGGTCAGCATTCCGATCAGTCCTTCGAGGTGTGCCGTATCCATGGACACCACTGTCGCGCCGATAGCTCCTGACAAACAGTGGCAGGACTGCCGTGGACCCTCGAAAAACTGCCAATGCCGAGGCACACTGGTGGCATGCTGCAGAACGTCGCCGCCGTCGTCCTGGACGGCGTGAACCCCTTCGAACTGGCCGTCGTCTGCGAGGTGTTCGGCACCGACCGCAGCGACGACGGACTGCCCGTCTACGACTTCGCGGTCGCCTCGGCCGAGGGCCCGGTGCTGAGCACGCGCGCGGGCTTCTCCATGAACGTCGAGCACGGTCTGGAGCGGCTGGAGGAGGCCGACCTCATCGCCGTGCCGGCCGGTGCCTGCTTCGAGACCCGGGAGTTCCCGCCCGAGCTCCTTGACGCGCTGCGGCGCGCGGCCGGCCGCGGCGCCCGGATCCTCAGCGTCTGCTCCGGAGTCTTCGTCGTCGCCGCGGCCGGGCTGCTCGACGGCCGGCGCTGTGCCGTGCACTGGCATCACGCGGAGGAGCTGGCGCGGGCGTACCCGCGGCTGACGGTCGAACCCGACGTCCTGTACGTGGACGAGGACCCGGTGATCACCTCGGCGGGCACCGCGGCCGGCATCGACGCCTGTCTGCACATCGTCCGCAAGGAACAGGGCCCGGAGGTCGCCAACAAGATCGCCCGGCGGATGGTGGTGCCGCCGCACCGGGACGGCGGGCAGGCCCAGTACATCGAGCGCCCGCTGCCCCCCTCGCACGGCGACACGGTCGCCGAGGTGCTGGTGTGGATGGAGCGGCACCTCGACGAGGAGGTCACGGTCGAGCAGCTCGCCGACCGCGCCCACATGTCGCCGCGCACCTTCGCCCGCCGCTTCCAGCAGGAGACGGGGACGACTCCCTACCGGTGGATCCTGCGGCAACGCGTGCTGCTGGCCCAGCGGTTGCTGGAGGGCACGGACGAGACGGTGGACGCGATCGCGGGCCGGGCGGGATTCGGCAACGCGGCGGCGCTGCGCCACCAGTTCGTCCAGGCGATCGGAACGACCCCGAACGCCTACCGGCGCACCTTCAGGGGACCCGAGGCGGCCGCCTGACCCTTGCCGGGGCGCCTCAGTCGTTCGCGACGACGGGGTAGCGCGGCTCGTTCTCGGCCATCTGCCGCAGCGCGTCCTTGCGCTCACGCTTGGACAGGCGGTCGATGTACAGGTAGCCGTACAGGTGGTCGGTCTCGTGCTGCAGGCAGCGGGCGAAGTAGCCGGTGCCGCGGACCTTGATCGGGTTGCCCTTCTCGTCCTGGCCGGTCACCTCGGCGTAGTCGGGACGGGCCAGCGGTGCGTACGCGGTGGGCACGGACAGGCAGCCCTCGTTGCTGTCGTCCAGGCGGCGCCGCTCGGCGGGCAGGTCGACCAGCTTGGGGTTGCAGACGACACCGACGTGCCGGACGCCCTCGTCGTCACCGCAGTCGTAGACGAACACCTTCAGGTCGACGCCGATCTGGTTGGCGGCCAGGCCCACGCCTTCGGCGGTGCGCTGCGAGGCGAACATGTCCGCGACCAGCTGCTGCAGCTCCTCGCCGAACTCGGTGACGTCCTTGCACTCCTTGTGCAGCACCGGGTTCCCGACGACGGTGATGGGCCGCGAGGTCCCGGCCGCCCGCCAGGCGTTCTCGCGCTCCTCGGTCTCCTCCGTGTCGATGACGAAGCCGTCGTCGTCCACGGGAAGCACGCCCACGTGCTGCTGATCGGTGTCCTGCTGCGCCATGACCGACGTATGCCTTCCTCAGAAAAACAGGGGTGTGATGCGCATACAGGGTACGGGGAACGCGCCCCGACAGGGGCGCGGGACTGCGTCGATATGCGGCTCCGCCGCGATGGGGGTCCCCCCGCTCGAGCGAAGCCGAGAGTGGGGGAGCGACCAGCCACAAC
>NZ_JBSFHW010000064.1:0-47737 GCF_053597275.1 Streptomyces sp. NPDC001492
TGACAGGGCTCCGTTCGGCGATAGCCGGTATGGGTGAGGTGGTGCGATGTGCCCCAGGAAGGGGACTTGTGGGGCCGCGCGATCCGCGGCCCGAGGTATCAGGCGTCGGCGGTGTCGCCGGCGTCGTCAGGCTGGCCGTGCTCGAACGCCAGATGCTGGTCCGCCGGCGTCAGCGTCCGATAGCAGGCTGCGCACAGTTGCGAGTCGTGGAAGCGGTACGTCATCCCGTGCCGGGCATCGGCACTCGGGTTGCGCGGGAAGGTGTTCAGTCCGCAGCGGGTGACGGTAGGCGTACCCAGCAGGCTGGCCAGGGCCCTGCCACTGCCGTCCATCGGAATGGACTCGCCAGCGTCATCGTCGTCGCCTCCAGGCGGCAGGATCACCAGATGCACGGTGCCCGTCCGAAGGGCCTTCACGAACCGCACGTCGGATCCCGCGGCGACTGGCTGGGCCATCAGGCGGAGCTCCCCTGCTGCTGGATCTCGGCGATCCGTCCGTCCAACACCTTCCGCAACGTCGTCACCGCGCCGTCCTTCGTCGTGAACTCCTCATCCAGGACCCCGTGCTTGGCGCCGTCCTCCCCGATCTGATTGAAGATCAGGACGTTGTCGCTCTTCCAGCAGTCCGACACCTGGCCCAACAGCCGCGCCAGATGCTCACTCGGGCCAGACGGAGCCTGCTTCGTGTCCGGCGTACCGGGCTTCTCCGTGTGGTCCTGCTCGAGCGAAGCGCCACCGGACTCGATGATCTCCAGGTCCGACGTCGTCCACAGGTCCAGCGCCATCCCGAACCGCATCCCCGCATTACGGATCGCGTCGCCGATGACCTCCTTGATGGCGTCACCGCCCGTCTTGTCGCCCGCGTGCCCGTACCCGAGCCGGGTCATCCCGCACACCGTCAGCCGGATCCACAGACCCTTGTAGCCGTCAGCCTGCGGAAGCCCCCGCTCGTCCACCGTGAGCGGCTCCCAGTCCCAGAACGGGTCAACATTCAGCAGCCGGTTCGTCGCCTCCGCATGCCCGACATACGCCAGGTCGATGTGCCCGCCGTTCGGCATCTTCTGCTTGCACTTCCCGCACTTGCTGACGGGGTGGTTCTGGCAGCCGTTCCAGCCTGCGTTCTTGCACGCCTTGCACCACACGCGCGGCAGGTACCGGATCTCCGCCGGGGCGAACGGCTCCCGCAGCTTGTGCAGCGCCTCAATCTGCTGCTCACGCGTGTAGCCGAAGGTGTTCGCGGGCCGTACGGCCTGGTTTGGGGTGTGCGAGGTCGGGCCCTCCGCCATCGTGCCGGCGGGGGCCTCCGTGGCATTCGCCATGTGAGGTCTTCTCCTGTGAGGTTGTGCGATGTACGGGGCGGCCGCCCGGCCCGGTTGTCGGCATCCAGACCCGGCCGGCCGCGACGCGCTACTGCGCCTGCTGCTTCTTCACCGGGTTACGGAAGTCCTCCTCCACCCGGTCCGTGAAATACGAGGTGAGAATGTTCGTGATGCCCGGCGCCCAGTCCAACTCGCCGTCCTCCAGCAACTGCTGACCCAGTGCGGTCGCACGCTGACGCAACTCCTTGTCCACGCGCACGTTCAGATTCGCCTTCTTCGGCGCCTCACCCCGCTTGTACTTCTTCGGCCGGGCCGGCGTGAAGTCACCCGCCAGGAAACGGGACAGCGCATGCTCCGCCTCCGCCTCCAAACTCGCCCCCGCCTTCGCCGCCTTCGCCTTGATCTCATCCCGCAGCGACTCCGGCATCTCCAGCGCCAGGTTCGGCTTCTGCTGCACCGTCTCCTGCCAGGACAGCCGTCCCACAAACCGGCGGCCCTCATCCGTCAGGAGGAAGTCCACCTGCTCGGCAAGGTCAGGGCGGGCCGGGCCACCCGTACGCAGATGCTGGGCGGCCTCCCGGATACGGGTGACACGCTGCTGGTCGTCTCGGCTGAGCGGCACGAGGCGGGGTCCTCTCGAAGGGCGCCGCCTTGCCTCGGTTACTCGGTTCGGCGGGCGCGTGGGGGCGTTGGCCACACCATCATCCTCTCTTCCACATTGCTATGCCATGGGGGTGTCGGGTGGGGCGGGTGCCCCGATGACCACAACAGTACCCGCATGCCCATTGCATTGCAATGGCTTGTGGTCTACGGTGAGAACACACCGCAAGCGAGGGGGACCCCACCATGAAGCACACCGCAGCCCAGAGCCGCACCAAGACCCTCGCCGACCTCTACCGCGCCATCGACCACGGCTACGCGGTCACGCTGACATACACCGACCGAGACGGCGTCACCACGGTCCGGACGGTGGAGCCCTTCGAGCTCAGCACCACCCAGGATGGCGAGATCCGCCTGCACGCCATGTGTCGCCTCGCCCACGCCGAGGACCCCACCGACGCCGAGCGCGCCTTCACGCTCCACCGGATCTCCGCCTACACGGTCCACCGCATGGCGTACGTCCTCACCCGGCCCGCGCCCACCACCTACGAGCGTCCCGCCCCCGCGCCGGCCGACGATGCCCAGGCCCTCTTCTACTACGAGCTCGCCCGCGACAAGGACGACTGCGACTACCGTCCCCGCCGGAAGCTCACCGCCGCAGACACCGACCTCGCCGCATAGGAGACTTGCCCCATGGCCCTGATCGACGACATCGAGTTCTACGGCTCCCGCGTCGACGCCGGCGACATCACCCGGGACGAAGCCGCGCACCTTCTGGCGGAAGCCAGCAACGGCGGCCTCACCCTCCTCGGCGCCGAACAGGCCGTCGACGGCTGGAAGGGAACCCGTGCCCGACTGGAGCGCCAGCACGCCGACACCGTGGACTCCCTGCGCGCCCTCCAGAACGGCAAGCCGATTCCCGAGCATGTGAAGCGCCACATGCGCGAGGACGCCCTGCGGATGATCCGCGACGCCCTGCGGATGATCCGCCGGACTCCGCTCGACGACTGACCCCGGACATGACGAAGGCCACCGCTCCGGACCGGAGTTGGTGGCCGCCTCACGGGCGTACCCGTCAGATGACGGCGATTGTAGCCACGGACCTCACCACCGATCAAGGCCCGTTCAGAACCCCAGCTCAGGAGGAATCTCCGGTATGACGTCCAGCGACATCGTTGAAGCAGCGGTGCGTGACCTGACCCCACATCAGCGCCCGGTGATCCGAGACGACTACGGCAAGGCGATCGTTGCCGGCTTCGCGGTCACCGGCGGGTTGGGCGGGACGGCTCGCGTCTGCCACACCACGCCGCCGCCCGATCTGACGGACCCGGAGCGGCCCAGCGACGACGAACTGGCCGCTGCTCGGCACCGGATGGTGAACGCCTACGCGGACACCCTGGCGGATGCCGGGTGGTCTCGTGTGGAGCGGCGTGGTGCCAGCTCGCGGTATCCGTACCTGCTTGCCCACCGCTGACGACTGAGGAGGGACGGGAGGAGGGACGGATCGTGCAGTGGCGACCCTGCCCGGCGTGCGGGAAGACGACGGGATGGGAACTGAGGCCGTCTGGCCCTGTGTTCATGCACGGCCCCTACGCCGGCGACGGCTGTATGGGGGCCGAGGTAAGCGAGGCCGAGGCGGTGTCTGTGCGCCGGATCCGTGAAGAGGGTGGCGAGCGGTTCCGCCTGGCGGCTCATCCCTGACGCCGGGGGAGAGCGGGGGAAGGCTGCTCAGACAAACGCTCCGATCCGTCATAGCGTGATCTCACAGCCTGACGGAGGGGCCCGGCCGAGCCCCTCTCCACCCCCTGACCTGCAACATCACAAAACTTCGGGACCCCACCACCAACCAGCAGTGCGCGCGACCCCGCCCCGCACGGACCCGCCCACATCGCCCCCACGGCCTCCTGGGCGGAGGTAGCTCCGAAGTTTTGTGACTTGATCGTTCGTGGATTCCCGGCATCATGAACCCATGGACGCCGCCACCCTGCTCACCGAATGGCTCACCGGCTCAGGGCTGCGCCCCTCCACGCAGATCGAATACCAGCGGGAGGTCGGCCACTTCCTCACCTGGTGCGCTGCCCAGACCCCGCCCATCGACGCACTCACGGCCCGACCGAAGGACGTCGCCGCGTGGGCCGGCGGCCACACCTCCCTCGCCCCGTTCCTCCACGGGCGCGCCTTCACCCCGGACACCCTCGCGCTGCTCGCCGACGAACACCCCGACGTGGCCCGCTCCCACGACCGCCGCATCACCGCCCTCACCCAGTTCTACGAGGCCGCCGTCCGCTACCGGCTGATCGGCATGCCCCCCAACCTGGCCGTGCTCCGCAGTGGTGTGCCCCGGCCGGCGGGAGCGAAGAACCGGCTCACCGAGATGGAACGCCAGGCGTTGTTGCAGGCGATCGGCTCCTGGGGGCCCACCCGCTCCAAGCACTGGCAGCGCGACCAGCTCGCCGTGTTCCTCCTCCTCGAGGGCATGCGCCCCTCCCAGGTCATCCGGGTCGACACCCGCCACCTGTACCCGCAGCCCGACGGCACCTGGCAGGTGCGTGCCCCCGACGACCACGAGAACACCGGAAAGCAGTTCGTCCTGAACCAGCTCACCGGGGAAGCGCTGAAGGCGTATCTGGAGGTACGCCCGGAGCCGGCCGACCCGGGCGAGTACGCGCTGCTCCTCAACGACCGCCGGGAGGCCTTGCAGTTCCGGTGGGTGAACCGGGTGGTGGGGCAGATCGCGGCCACGCATTCGCTGCTGGCCGACCGGCGGGACACGCGCACCGGGGAGGTGCCGCCGCCGGTGACCGCGGACGCCGTCGCCCACACCGCAGTCCGGACCGCCGAAGCAGAGGGATAGCCTGCCTTCATGTCCGCGCGCACGACCATCACCTGCACCCGCTGCTCTGCCACCGCCCAGGTTCCCGAGGACGGCAACTTCTCGCCGCTGTGGGACGCGGGATGGCGGTGGATCGGCTCCCTGGACTTGTTCTCCTGCCCGCCGTGCCCGCCCGTGGTCGTCGTCACCGAGGACGGACGGCACCAGCGCGGGCCAGGAGCAGAGTCGCCAGCTGCGGCCAGCTAGTCGGCGGTGCGGCGCTTCTCCTGGACCTTCAGCCACGGGTTCTCCGCCCGCGACTGGGCGCGGTCCAGGTACTCCTTCTTCACCACGGCCGACCCGGCCGCCCACCGGCCCTGCTTCGTGGGGTCTCCGCCGGCGTCCGCGATGGCCTGGGCGCCGCCGCGGCGCAGCCCGTGCGCGGTGACCTCCTGCCAGTTCGGCAGGCCGGCCTTGTGGGCGCGGCCGCGGACCCAGTCGTTGATGGCGTCGCCGGAGACGTGGTCGCCCCGCTGGGTGGCCCTGGCCCGGTTCTGGAGAGTGCCGGCCGTGGTGAGGGCGCGGAAGAACGCGCCGTCGCGGACGCCGAGCCGGTGCAGCATGGCGAACCACGCGCGCGTGGCATCGACGGGGCACAGGAGGCGTTCGGTGGGGTCGGCGGGGATGTGGGTGGGTTCGCCGTCGCCGTCCTGGTGGGTCTTGTCGAAGCGGATGTCGAGCGTGACGAAGTCGTCGTCGACGTCGATGTCCGTGCAGAGGAGGTCGGCGAGTTCGATCCTGCGGTTGAGGGCGCCGCGGCCGAGGACGAGCGCGCAGCGGTCGCGGATGCCGATGGGATGCCTGAGGTCGCAGGAGGCGACCATGGCGCGGAACATGGCGTCGGTGATGGCGGGGGCCTTCTTCACCCGGTTCCGTTTGCCCCATGTCTTGGCGTACTCGTTGATGAGCCCGTTGACGACTTTCGTGCCGGGTTTGGCGTCCTCGGGCTGCATGGAGCGCACGGCGCTCTTGTGGGCCTTCAGGCTGTTCGGGCTGTACCGGTCCTGGGCGATCAGGGAGGCGATGTACTCGACGTAGGTGGCGGTTGTGCACGGGACGGCGACGCGGCCCATCTTGTCGCACCAGGCCTGGAACATGCCGCGCTGGGAGCGGTAGTTGCGGTCGGTGTTGCGCGGCGCGGACGCCTCGTCCATGCGCTTGGCGGTCTCGGGGGACACGTAGAAGTCCCGCTCGGTGTACGTCGGCCGTCCGGTGGTGGGGAGTTCACCGGGGCGCAGGATGGTGTGCCGGTCGACCAGCGGCTGCGGGGAAGGCGGTTGGGTGAGGGCGGGCAGGCGGTCGTCGACCAGCTCGGCGTCCACTACCTCTTCGTCGGGCTCGTTCATGCCGGGGCCAGCCACCAGCGCAGGTTCGCGGGTTCGGTGTGGGAGCCGTCGCCGTCCTGGAGGGCGAGGCGGCGGCTGTGGCGGGCCACGGCGTCGGCGGCGAGGGTGCGCTGGCCGGCGTCCATGTGGCGGGTGAGCTCGCGCCAGTCGCCGTGCAGCCAGACGGTGTGCCAGGCGGAGTCGGCGACGTTGAGGCCGTCCCAGCTGACGCTGCACCAGTGGGTGCTCTGGGCGCCGCATGCGCAGATCAGGTTGACCTTGTTCTGCACTGATCCCCTCCCCTGACGTCAGGTACGTATAAGGGAAATTATACGAGGGTGATCACTCCGGCATCCCTCCGCAGCGCCGAACACACGTTATGCGCATCCCTCGGCGGGATCCTGCGCCGACGGCTCCGGGTATCGCCTCATTATCCGGAGCCAGGGGGTTCGCTGGCCGCCCGGCGCAGTCGAAGGAGGAAACACCGAGGCCCACAGGGCGTCCATCTCTCACAACGTCGCCATGCGGGCCTCTCGATACCCCGGAGGGCACAACCTGAGCCTAGCAGGCCATGGCCTGAGGCCGTCTGGCCTCGGATACAGGTCGAATATCCCGGGTCAGCCCTGGGTCTTCTCCCGGATCCACCGGTCCAGCGCGGCTTGCTCCTCCACGGTGGCGTGCTTCTGGGCGTAGATGCGGACGACGTCGTACAGGCGGCCCTGGAGTTCGCCGTGTTCGTCGAAGCGGCGCAGGACGGCGCGGGAGAACTCGCCGATGGAGACGTCGCCGTGTTCGTCGGCCTTCGCGGCCTGGTCGTGGAAGGCGGCCACGACCAGGAGGTGCGCGGTGGCTTCGTCGTCGTGGCTCGCGTGCACGGACCCACCCCCGTCAGGATCTTGTCTTGGGGGAGGTGAGCTTATCCCCCATCAAGACGCCGCCCGGTGGCAGCGCGCGGAAAACGGTCAACTGATAGACGTGGATAGACCGTTGACTAACGAGTCCTGTCCGGGCATCCTCTACTCGTAAGACCAACGTCTATCCGCGTTAGTTACTACGGGGAGCCGTATGCGAATCACCGTCACCATCGACCAGCCGTCCGGCGACTTCCAGACGAAACTGCTCGCCCTGCTCGCCGAACACGCGGGCCAAGTCGAGTTCGACACCACTTGGACCGTGGAGCGCGCCGAGTCGTACTACCGGTCCCTGCCCGCCCGCGCCCGCCGCATCGTCAAGGAGGCCGTCATCCGCGACGGGTACGTGCCTGCCGAAGAACTCCGCGACGACGAGAACTCCAGCCTCCGCGGCCACAGCGCTGCTCTGAGCCGGGCGCTGCGGCGCGGGTTCATGCGCGGGCTGTGGCCGGAGAACATGCCCGCCCCCATCGAGGCGCAGGGACCCGGTTTCGGAAAGGTCGTCGGCTACCGGATGCCGGATGACCTCGTGCAGACCTTCTTCACCGCCATCGACAAGACCGACAAGGGCCGCCCCGACAATCCGCGCGTCACGGAGGCTGCCGACAGCGTTCAGGCACTGGCCGACGCCCTCAGCGCGCCGATCCGCAAGCGCCGCACCACCGAGAAGTGAGGAGCACGACCGTGGCGACCCGCTACGCAAACAAGCAGGAGGCCGAAGAGGCCGCGCACACACTGTCCCATCAGCCGTGGATGCCGCTCTGCTCCTGGAAGGTCATCGAGCGCGACGACGGAACGGCGTACGTGCACGCCACGATGGATCCCAGCATCCCCGAAGGGGAGGATCGCGACCGGCTGGACGGCCTGCGCCACTACCTTGGCGGCCAGTTCCGGGTGGGATCTGTTGGCATGCCCCGGAGTTGGCACGGCCGGTACGGCAAGGCGCAGGTGTGCGTCCTCATGCCGTGGCGTGACTCTCCGGGCCCGTCGGCGCCCCGCCAGCGCAGCAGCCGCCCCCAGCCGCCGGAGATGGCGCCCTGCCGTGAGGCGGAGCTACTGGAGGAGAACGCCCGCTTGCGGAAGGTCATTGCGCACCTGATGACGAATCCGCTCAACCAGCGTGAGGCCACGTACTGGACCAGCGACATCGACGGCCAGACCGCGCGGGTGGACATCACTGACGGCCCTGGCGACCAGACCACCATCCGCATCACCGAGTAGCGCGGCAACAGCACGACGCCCCGCCTGAGGTAAGCAGGCGGGGCGTCGTCATGCACCCTACGCGGGTTTCTTCGCCTGCCGGGCGCGGACTGGGGCGAGGCACACCACGCACAGCGGGCAGCCGCCGGGCCCGTACTTCTGGGTGGGATGCCCGCAGCCCGCGCACGGGCCGACCTGCGCAGGCGGACACGTAGGCACAGGAGGTCTCGGAGTGGGGCTCGTCATGCCGCCCATCGTACGTACGTCCGGGCTGTGTACCTGGTCAGGCGCCCACGGCCACCCACGGCCCGGCGATATCGCTGCCCACGTTCGATGACGGGGTGAGCGATGACGGCAGCGAGGTGCGGCCGGTGCCGTTCTTCGCGAACCGGTAAGCCGAAGCGGACAGGCCCAAGTTCGCCGCCGCGTCCACGCCGGTCCATCCGGACGCCCGCGTCAGCGTCGGCGTCACGCTCGCGTTGAAGAGCAGGCCGACCCAGTAGAACGAGCCAGCCGTCAAGGCCGTGGACGTGATGGTGGTGGTCTTCAGCGTGGCCGAGGAGAAGCCCGCATCGACGTTCGCGGAAGCCAGGAGCGTGCCGCTGGAGTCGTACAGGCCGACGAAGTTCTGGTTGGTGGTGGCACCGGAGCCGGTGTTCGCCACCCACCAGTACAACTTCGTGGCGTTCAGGGCGGCGGCGATGTCCACGCGGACCAGGTACAGGGTGCCCGCGGTCAGCTGCGTGCTGTTAACCGCCACGGCCGGGTCGTAGCACCAGGCGGCGACCCCGTGCCTGGCCGGGGTGTCCATGCCGAGCGCGTTCCCTGCCACCTGGAAGTTGCCGCTGATGGTGCCGCCCGCAGCCGGGAGCGCGCCGGTGATGCGGGAGTCATCCCCGGCGGCCACCGTGCCCGCGGCCGTGCCCACGTTCAGCAGCGCGGCCCCGCCCAGGCCCAGGTTCGTGCGCGCCGTGGAGGCGGAGGCGAGGTCGGAGAGGTTGGAGGCCTTCTGGGCTGCGCCGGTGATGCGGGAGTCGTCGCCGGCGGCGACGGTCCCGGCGCTGGTGCCGACACCGAGGAGGGCGGCGCCGCCGAGGCCGAGGTTCGTCCGGGCGGTGGACGCGGAGCCGAGGTCGCTTAGGTTCGCTGTCTTGGCCAGCTTCCCGTCGGCGTACGCCCTGTCCCCGTGTGGATCGGTGGCGGCCGTGTGTGTAGAGACGGCGGAAGCCGCTGTGCCGGAGGTTTCCGCGCCGATCGCAGCCGGGGTGACGGGGTCGCTGCCGCCGGTGGCGTGCGTGGCCGCGTGCGCGGTCGGGGTCGCGGGCGGGCTGGTCCACGTGCCGGGGGTGCCCGCCGTGGTGCAGAACCACCACGATCCCGCAGAGTCCTGGAGGACGTCGCCGACGGCCCATGTTCCCGTCGTCGGGGCACCGGTGGCCGTGCGGCGACCGCAGAACCGCAGGTTCAGCGAGCCGTTCTTCGCGCCCAGGCTGGCGACGCCGGTGGCCGGGTCGATGTCGTGGACGTCGTCGTAGCCGTTCGTGCCGAACTGGGTGCGGCCGATCAGGTGCGGGCCGGCGGGTTCCAGGCGCAGCACGTTGGCCTGGCTGCCGGTGAAATCGGCGCCGGACCAGGTGGACACGATGACGTCCATGCCGCCGACCTCGAGGTCGAGGCCTCCGCCGGTGACCCGGAAACGGTAGGCGCCCAGGCCGTCGCCGCGCTTCACCGTGAGGTTGTGGCCGTCGACCGTCAGGTCCCCGGTGACGGTGCCGCCCGTCTTCGGGAAGAGTGCGGCGAGCGCGCTGGCCAGGCCGGTGATCTGGGCCTGGGAGAGGGTGAGCTCGTCGCTGCCGCCCGCCTGGTGGCTGGTGGCGTGCGCGGTGGGGGTGCGCGCGTCCGAGAGGCGAGCATCGTTGCCGGCGGCGGCGGTGCCCGCGGTGGTGCCGTAGGCGACGGCGAGAGTGCGGTCGGCGGCCAGCGTGCCGCCGCCGGTCAGGCCGGTGCCAGCGGTGACCTGCCGAGTGGTGGGGACGCGGGTGGCGAGCTGGGTGTCGGTGTAGGCGCGGTCCCCGTGCGGGTCGATGGCGCTGACGTGTCCGGCCAGCGCGCTGCTCGCCGCGGCCCGGTCGCCGTGCGGGTCGGCGGCGGCCACATGCCCGGCAAGGGAGGACGCTGCTGCGGCCCGGTCCCCATGCGGGTCCGATGCTGCGGTGTGCGTGGTGACCTTGGCGGTGGCGTCCGCGGCCGCGGCGGCGATGGCAGCGGACTGTGCGGTCGCGGCGGCGCCTGCCGGGTCGGCGCCCACGTCGGCGGCGTCCAGGACGACGACGCCCGTGGCGCCGTTGACGCTGTCGACCGCGCCACCACCGGAGCCCGGCGGGCCTGTGGGGCCTGCGGGCCCGGCCGGACCTGGAACAGCCACGTAGTGTGGTGTTTCTGGGTCGATCTGCATCAGCTCGGTCAGGTCAACCGGCGATGACGTGCCCGCGAGGGTGAAGTAGAAGGAGTGCGGGGACTGCCCGTCGACGGAGACGATGGCGTGCCACAGCCAGCCGGCCGGGTTGGAACCTGCCGCCGTGTTGTCGAGGAGCTCCACGCCGAGCGTGGTGCCGTCGCTGTCCACCAGGCGGCCCTGCGTGTCGAAGCCGTAGGTGCCGGCGCCGGTGAACTGGGCGTCGGCGCCGTCGAGGACGATCGCGGGCACGTTCGGGGACAGTCGGACCTTGCCGGTCGCGGCGCCTCCGCCCACCGGGCTGGTCACCGTGAGGTGCACGCGCTTGGTCGGGGTGCCGGTCGGGAAGGGCATGGCGGGGCTCCTCAGGTGCGGCGGCGGAGATTCAGCGGCAGCAGCCCCGACGACTGGGTGTCGGACGGAGAGGGCTGATTGCTGGGGGTGGGCGTGGGCGAGGGCTCCGGGCTGGACGTGGAGGTCTGCGTGCAGTGGTAGCGCGGATTGTCGGGGTCGAAGTTGTCGACCGGAGTGCAGCGGTACTCGTTGCCGTCCTGGTCGGTGTACGTCCACTCAGACGGGGGTGAGCCGTTGCTGCCGTCCTTGCCGGGCGCCCCGCTGGCACCGTCCTGGCCTGCCGGGCCGGTCGGGCCCGGCACGGTGGAGTCCGCTCCTGGCGCCCCGGACGGGCCCGAGGGGCCAGGAGACGGCGTGATGGTCGGCGCCGGTTTCCCGGACGCGCCCGACGGCCCCGGGGGCCCGGACGGTCCGCGCGCGCCCACGACCGTCTTTCCGGGGGCCCCCCGGGAGCCGGGCGGCCCCGCCACCGGCGTCCCGCCGAGGGCCTGCACCTGGCGGGCGAGCGCGTCCCGGGCCGCGTTCGAATCCCGCAGGTCCCGGTCCTGCGACACCACCTTGACGGACAGCCAGCCCAGCAGGAGCACCACGAACGCCAGCGTGACGGCGATCAGGTATTCGGCCCGGGGCAGCCGCGGCGGCTTCCGGGCTGGCTTGTGCCGCGCACCCATCACTTCGAGATCACCGCCCATACGGCGACCGCCACCGACAAGAACGCGAGGAGCACCGGGACGACCGCCTGATACAGGCGCTTTTGCCGCTCCTCCTCCCGCCGGTCACGCTCGGCCCGCTGGTACGCCTCGAAGTCGTCCTCGAGCTTGTTGCGTTCGGCCATGGCGCGCTGGATGTCCGCCTGGAGTTGGGCCAGGCGCTGTTCCACGTGCGTGGTCTGGATCGCGTAGACATCGAGACTGACGACCTTGTCGAGGCGTGAGTTGAGTTCCGCGAAGCGGTTGTCCAAGCGGCCGATCTGCCGACCCAACTCGCCCAGCGTGACCAGGTTCGGGTCAGCAGATTCGGCCATGTCGTGCTCCGGTGGGGGGTATCGGTAACAAGGTCCGGTCAGGCGGCCTTGACGAGGCTGGACTGCTCGATGCGCAGGGCGGTGATCGGAGCGGTCACCTGCGGGCGCACCACGGCGAGGGCGAGACCGCCCTCGATGAGGGTCATCCACAGCGACTGCTGCTCCGCGCTCAGGTGCAGGCCGAAGTTCATCAGGAGGGCGATGCCGGCGTGGGCAAGGTTCACGAGAGCAGCGAACGCGGCACCGGTCTTGAGGATGAATGCCTCGGCGACGGCGAGGATGCACGACAGGACGGCCATGATGGCGGTCTGCTGGTCGGCGGAGACGTGCCAGCCGTAGGCGGCGAGCAGCTTGAGGGCGATGGCGATGAACGCCAGTATCGCCACCGGTTCGCGGCCGAAAATCTTCATGACGGGGGTCTCTTCTCTCAGATGGGTTGGGCGAGTTCGCGGCAGCCGATGACGGTGCCGTCGGAGGTGGTGACATCCCGGTAGGTGACCAGGAGGTCGTCGCGGCGCGGCTGGGCGAGCGCGACTTCGAGGGGGACGATGCGCTGGATGCCGTCCTGCGCGAGCGGCAGCTGTTCGGCGTGCCCGAACTCGACCAGCTCGATGGGGATGTCGTCCTCGTAGAGGGTGACCGTCGGGAGCGGCGTGAGCGTGACGGCCGGCGGGGTCGGGTCGATGACGTGCTGCAGGCTGAAGTCGATGTCGTCGACGCCGTCGGGCCGGTCCTCGGCGTAGATGCGGACGACGCGGCCGGTGTTGTTGACGATCACGCGATGACTCCGAACAGGCCGGTCTGCTTGCCGAGTTTGGACAGGGAGTCGTTTCCGGGGATGCCGTCGGCGGGTCCGCCCGGCTTGGTGCTCGCCCCCGGGTAGAGGTGCAGCTGCCACTTGCGGTAGGCGGCCACCGTGGACGTGCCGAAGGAGCCGTCGCCGGCGTAAGTCTTGGCGAGGTAACCGAGCTTGACCAGGGCGGCCTCAACGAGGTTGGTGCCCGCCATGTAGGTGACGTGGCCCTGCTTGGCACCCGGGTCGGTCTTCGCCGCGGTGACGAGGCGCGAGAGGTCGACGCGCGGCAGGGACGGGGTGGGCTTCGGCGTCACCGTGGTGCCGCCGCCGGGCTTGATGGCGAGCTGCTTCTTCACGTCCGCGCGGAAGACGTCCATGTCGAACGACGGGTCGATCTTCCCAGGCTGGACCTCCTTGTGCCCGGCGATCGACTTCTCTGTCCAGCCGTGCCAGCGGCAGTGCGCGGCCGCCCACAGCACCGCCTGCCGGTACTGCTCCGCCGGATACGGGTCCTTGCCGTCGCCGAGGTTCTCTATCTCCAGCCCGTACAGGACGTCGTTGCCGTCCATGTCGGCCTGGTCGTCCTTCGGCAGCGGGGACTTCTCCGCGACCATGGCGGCGATCACGTCCGCGTCGACCAGTCCGGCGTGGTTGGCGCGCCCCTGCCCGATCATCCACAGGCCGTCCGTCTTACCGAGCCAGTTGTGGCACAGCGGACCCGGCAGGCCCGTGCGGCCCTTGTAGCAGATGTCTTTGTCGTTGTGCCCGGCCGTGTGGTGGATGAGCACCCCGATGACCGGGCCGAAGGTCTTGCCCGTCGCCGCATCCCGGTTGTGGGTGCGCCAGCCCGGATACTCGTGGATGCTCAACCCCTCGGCCTTGTAGGCCGCCAGTCTCTGATCCGCGGTCATCGGCGTGGTGGACATGGTCAGACTCCGCTCTCGGTGAGGAGGGCCCGGATCTGGGCGGCCAGGTCTTCCGCGGTGATGTCCGGCGCCGGCTCCGGCATGGGATCGGGCCGGGGTATCGGGTTCGGCTCCCCGGTGAGGGCGGCGAACTCCTCCCCCAGCTCGTAGAAGGAGGGCGCGCCAGTGAAGTAGGCGGCGGCCTTGGTCAGCCCGTCGGCGTCCAGGCACACCCACGCCTCGTCGACGTAGCGCTTCCAGAACGCTTCGGTCATCTCGGTTTCCTGGCCCCAGGTGACCAGGCCGAAGCGGCCGTGGCCGTAGGCGCCGACGATGACGCAGTGCCCGCCCTCGATGCGGGCGCTGCGCACGACGTCCCACACGTGGCCGGCGTTGAACTGGCGCATGGCGGAGTCGGGGAAGTTCATGCCGACGTACACGGTGCCGAAGGCGGCGATGGCCTGCTTGACTTCGGTGAGGTTGGCGACGTCCAGGGCGGCGTAGGCCGCGATGCGGTGGCCCTCGAGGCCTGCCGTGCGCCAGTACTTGAGGACGTCCTGGCAGTAGGCGCCGGTGTCGGTGGCCGGGTTGTCCGGGTCGTATCCGGTGATGGCCGAGTACATGCGCAGCACGGAGTCTTCCGCGGGGGTCACTTCGGTGCCGGAGCCGTAGAAGGTGAGCTGGTTGACCATGTGGGCGACGCCGGCGCAAGTGCAGTCGCCCACGCAGTCGTTGGCGTACATGGGCCAGCGGATGCTGTCGGACTGCCAGTCGCAGGAGGATGGCGGGGCGGCGAGGCGTTCGCGTAGCGTGGCGGACAGCTTGAGGTGGGGGCGCGCGGGCTGCGCCGGCAGCTTGCCCAGCGGGTACCGGGCGGGAGCGGATGTGTGAACCACCAGCACACCTAGCCTTCGAATCTAAATTCTTGACCCGTACGTCTCATTGATTGAAAGGCTAGCCGTTATTGTGGCGGGTGGTTCCCCTGCTCGGTGGGAGGCCGGGTGGCGGGCTGGGGCGTGGAGAAGGCGGCCCGCCACCAGCAGGGGCAACACTCCGCCCGAACCGACCTACGCTCCAGATATGCGCAGGAATCCCGCCCGTACCGTCGTCCTCGCGCGGAACCTCCAGGAGTTCCACGCCTGGTGCCGCCTCCAGCGGCGCAGCCCCCGCGACCGCACCCTCCTGTACGCCTCCGGCCCCGCCGCCCTGACCGGCCTCACCGACGTCAACATCGTCCGCCACGGCGCCTGGTGGGACCGCATCGACGGCCCAGCCCTTGAGGCTGCCGTCGACCAGCTCGAGAACCGCACCACCGCCCCCCAGCTTGGCGCCGCCGCGTGACCGACCTCGACGCCGAGAAGAAGGCCGCCTACCGGCGTCTTGAGGAAGCCGTCGAAGAGGTCTGCCGCCTCGAGGAGTTCCAGGGCGTGCCCATCGAGTGGATGGTGATCGCCGCATCTCAACGCTTCGACGGCGACGAGGCCTTCACTCAGGTCGGCACGCTCCTCCCGGACGGCGGCGGCCGCGTCCCCTTCCACCGGCTGCTGGGCCTGGTCGACTACGTGCACGCCCGGCTGAGGCACACGGTCGCCCAGGACGACGACTAGACGACTTTCAGGTCGATGTCGAGGCCGTAGGCGGCCCGGAACTGATCCGGGGTCCATGCCCGGCCTGCGGCCAGGAACACCGGGTCCAGGCGCATGCCGCCCACCGCGGCCGGATCGACGAACAGGGCCCACGCCACGACCGTGGACGGGGTGGGAACGCCCGTGATGGTGGAGGGCGCGTAGGCGTCCACATGCAGTCCGGGCGGGGCGGCCACGATGCCCGCCACGGGCAGAACAGCGGGGGTGTCCCCCTCTGTGATCAGCGGCATGCGTCATCCCCTCCTAGGCCGGCTCGAAGATGACGTAGGTGACTGTGCTGGTGTCGGCGGCGTTGGTCGACTTGATCTGGAACGACGTGCCCGGGGTGCGGGCCGATACGTAGGCGCTGCCGGGGGTGCCACCGGGGGCCTGGATCGTCAGCAGGATCCGACTGGTCGCCGTGACCGAGGTGTTGGCGATGGTGACCGCGGTGGTGCCGTTGAGGGTCGCCGTGCCCATGCGGGCGTTGGCTCCTTCCTTGATCGCGACGCCGCCGCCCGCCGACCCGAGGTTCAACGCGTTCGCAGTGGCCGACCAGATGTTCCACTGTCCGTTGGACTGGCCGGATGACGTGGCGAGGTAGCCGCCGACGTTCAGGTTGCCGCCGACATCCGTGGGCGGGGCCAGCGCATCGACCGGGGCGGCCGTGGTGCCGGTGCGCTCGGCGATGTTGAGCCCGCGGCGCAGGACCGCGTTGCCGCCGCCGTCCGACCAGCCGGCCGTCGCCGCGTGCAGGAACCCGGCAGCGACCGCCACGAACGTGCACCCGGTGAACCGGGCCCCGTACTGCGGGGAGTTGGTGCCGGTTCCGGTGTCGTCGATGCCCGGGTAGCAGGTGACCAGCCCGACGACGATGGGCACGGTGGCGGCGTTGCAGTTGAGGCCGGCGAATCCGCCGCCGCCCGCGCCGCCGTTGCGCCCGTCCCGGCGGGTCAGCAGGTTGTCGATCTGGATCGGGGTGGCGCCGGTGGCGTCGATGAGGACGCCGTTGCCGCCGTTGCGGTCGGTGGAGCAGTTGCTCATGAGCATGCCGCCGGAGCCGGTCCAGTTGCCCCAGGCCCCGGTGATGCGGAAGCCGTGGGAGCCGCACCATTCGGCCCGGCACAAGGAGAGTTGGGTGTTGGTGCAGTTGGTGAGGACGATGCCCTGCGCGTAGCAGCCGATGACCTGCACGTCGTCGAGGGTGAGGTCCGTGTTGCCGACGAAGAGGATGCCGTTTGAGTGGCAGTTGTCGACCATGACGTGGTGCAGGCGCCACGAGAACGGGCACTTGCCGTCCGTGCGGGAGGCGGTGACGATGCCGTTGTTGGGCATCTGCCGCACGCACACGTTGTTCAAGATGACGTTCTGGACGTTGCCGACCGCGTAGATGCCGTCGATGGTGGTGCCGGTGAGCTGGGAGCCGTCCAACATCAAATTGAGCATCCGCTGTTCCCCGGAGATGTCGGGGTGCCCGGTGACGGTGGCGTCACCGACGATCTGGATCACTCTGGTGCCGGTGAACGGGGTGGCGGGCTGGATGTAGCAGGGGTACTCCACGCCGGTCATGCCCGGGCCGACCATCAAATTGGAGTGTGCGCCGAGCAGGGTGACGCCGTTGCGCCAGTCGAGGGTGGCGGTGGTCTTGTACACGCCGTGCGGGAAGTAGACGACGCCGCCCGGCGGGCAGGCGTTGATGGCCGCCTGGATGGCGGTGGTGTCGTCGTGGACGCCGTCACCGACCGCCCCGTACGTAGGGTCGGTGACGATGAACCAGTCCAGCTGCTTCGGCAACTGGGAGGTGGGTACCAGGCCGGAGCCATTCAGCTGGGCCCAGCCGCCTGGGGTGCCGCCTTCGGCCATGAACGAGGCGAGGACGGCACCGAGGTCGACGGCGGCCAGTGTGTCCCGGTGCCCGTAGCCGAAGTCGACGTAACAGGTGGTGACGCCGTCGGGCCCGAAGAACGCCACGCGGCCGTCGCCGTCCGCGGTGACCTGGGTGATGGGAGTACCAGTCAAGTCCGTGAGGTCGGTGAGCTGCGTGCCAGCGGATGCGGCATCCCACACGGTGCCGACGGCGGCCGGCCGCAGCACGAGCTGAGTGCCGACCTTCTCCATGGCGTAGTCCGCCGGACTGTTTCCAAAGGCGTGTCGGGCCACAGTGGTTTCTCTCTTTCTGCAGCTCAGTCGAGCCAGTAGGAGCCGTCGATCGTCAGGACGTCGCCGGAGCGGATGTTGAACGGGGTGTTGTTCATCAGGGAGAAGCTGTTCGGCATGGCCGTGCTGGTGTTGCCGTTGGCGACCGGGTAGCGCAGCCGCCCGATCACGGAGGTCGACTCGGTGGGGAAGACCATGCCGACACCGCACGCGCTGCCCTCGCCGTTGCCTGAGGTGAAGTTCCAGATGAACAGGGACCGGTGGCTGCTGGTCGCCGGGAGGCCGGGAGGCAGGGACACCTGCAGCGGGGAGGCGATCTCCGGCGGGTTACCGGTCGGCTCCAGTTGGAGGGTGAGATCGACGCGCTTGCGGACAACCTGAACGCGGCCGATGTTCACGCTGCCCCAGCCGAAGTTGACGGCAGTGCCGTTTGCCGACCACGAGGGCGCGTAGGTGAAGTCCTTCAGCCCGGCCGAGGCCAGCCACTGCCAGTCCGCGCCATCCCCGACATACAGGTCGGTGCCCTCGATCAACAGCTGGTTTTTGATGCTGGGACGCCGGCCGCCGGCAATGCTGGGGACGACGCCACGGCCGGTGAAATAGCGTTTGTCGATCACGTTGGCGGCGGTCACCACGGACGCGCCGGCGGCGACGGTGCACTGGGCGAGGGGGATCTCCCACACCCCGGTCTCGTCCTGGGTCAGGGTCGGAGCGGTGGTGCCGCCCGTCTTGTACACGGCGGTCACGGAGTTCGCGGCCTGGTCGGCGCGCAGCACCACCAGGTCGACGCGGGCCGCGCCGGTGGCGTTCGCTGTGACGGTGAGGTTCTTGGCGGCGTCCAGGTGGTAGAAGAACCCGTTCACGAAGGCCATGCCGGGGGCGACGGCGACGGTGGTGGTGCCCGACGCGGTGACCTTCAGCGCGGTGGTGGAGGGGTCTTCGGTGTGAACGCCGTCCAGGCCCCACCGGCGGGCCATGCGGGACCACTGGAGTTCGGTGGCGATGGAGGAGCCGTCGAACGGCGCACTGAATTCAGCCATCAGGCGGCCTTCCTTGTCTTGAGCCGCGCCACGTCCTTCTTGACCTGGGCGAGGTAGGAGTAGATCCGGGCCACCGTGGACGTGCCCGTGCTGTCGCCGCCGACGGTGGCGGTGACCTTGGTGGCGTCGGCGGCGGTGGAGGTCAGCTGCACTTCGCGGACGACGTCCGTGTACCAGGAGCCGCGCACATCCGCGGCGACGGTGTCTCCGACGCTGTAGTCGCGGCCGTAGCGCAGCTGGGGGATGTCGATCGGTGAAATGGACAGGGAGCCTTGTCCGGCACCGTTGGTGAGGGCCTCCCCGCCGGCCTGGTCCTGCTGTGCGGCCAGGTCCACGGAGGCGGTGTCGACGGAGGTCAGGTCGACGAACTGCTCGATGACGAGGCCGGGGAAGAGCGGGTCGGTGCGGTCGTACGTCTTGCACACGCGCGGGGAGGTGCCGCCGCCGGCCACGACGATCGCCCTCGTGCAGGTGGGCGGGGTGGTGGTGTAGGAGGCGTCGGTGAGGTTGCCCAGCGCGAAGGAGAAGCGGGCCGCGGGCCGGGCGGCCGGGGTGTAGATCTGGAACTGCAGCGTGGTGCCGGACTGCACGACGCGGAAGCCGAGCCCGGCGGCGTTGCCGATGTCGGCGAGCACCGCCAAGAGGTTGTCGAACTGGTTGACCTGCCGGGTGATGGTGCCGCCGCGGCCGCCGTCCGCGGCGAGGGTGAGCAGCGGGTTTTTGCGGCTCGCGAGCGCGCCCGGGCCGGCGTTGACGTTGACCAGGGTGCGCATGCCGGTCTCCGCGGCGACCGCCGACAGCTTGTACACGGCGGCGGTCTGGGAGCCGATGACGGCGGTGGGGCTGGGCCAGCAGGTGTACTGGGCGAGGAGGCTGGTGTCGTCGACGCCGCCGACGGTGAGCTTGCCGGAGCCGCCATCGCTGGAGGAGCGGGACCAGTCGACGGTGCGGATCGGCCCGGACATGACGGTGTCGCCGTCCGCGGTGCGGATGATGAGCCCGTTGCCCTCGCCGAGGAGGGGCGCCTTGTCGGAGTCGGCGGAGATCTCGAGGGTGTAGGCGCCGACCGCGTTGAACCGGGGCACGACGGTCAGCTGGGTGTACTCGGAGATCTGTCCGAGCCGGGCCAGGCTGGCGTCGCGTACGTACACGCGCAGGGCGCTCGCATCCACAGGTGTTCTCCTCCTTCCTAGGCGGCGAGGTAGCGGGGCTGGTAGGTCATCCGCACACGGGTGTTGCTGGTGGATCCGGTGACGGTGAGGGTGAGGTCGTTAGAACCGGGCTCGAGCGCCCACATGGTGGAGGCGTCTGAGAGGTCGCCCCACAGGTTGGTGGTGCCGTTGAGGAGGGCGGTCTGCTGGCGCTCCCGGGTGTCGACGACGACCGTGTCGCCGACCGTGATGGTGTGGGTGAGCACCAGGACCTCGCCGGTGGTGACGTTGGTCAGGCTGATCGCCGTGGCGGGGCCGGTGATGGTCCACACGGGGAAGGCGTCGTCATCGCCGTCGTTGTCGACCGTCACCGACCCGAGAACCTGGGAGGGGCCGACGACCAGCGGCAGGATGGGGAAGAACGTCCCGGACACCGCGGAGCGCCATTCGGTGGTGTTCTCCGGGCCGAGCCAGAACGGCGATGGGCAGGCGAATGTGAGCACGCCCATGCACCAGCGGGCGCCGGCCGCGTCCAGGGACTCATCGCCCTCGAGGCCCGCGCTGTAGCGGGCGCCGATGGTGCGGGCGGTGCCGTCTGACTGGGCGACGGTCAGGGTGCCCTCGCCGCGCTTGGGGTTCAGTGACCGGATGAGGGTGCGGCGGCGGGTGAGGTAGGCGGCGCGGGAGTCGTCGGCCCAGAACGCGATCGGGAGGGCGATCTCCTTGCCCTGGGCGCGGACTTGCCGGATGGCGTAGCCGTCGATGCCCGGGGATTCGTCCTGGGTGAAGGTGTAGGCGGGCATGTCGAGGCCCTTGGCGCCGGGCTGCAAAACCCAGCCGTTGGCCCAGTCGGAGAACTTGGTGACGGCGCCCGCAGGATCCGTGAAGGACACGGTGGGCATCTCGTTGATGCGGGTGGGCCACGGGACTTCGACGGGTGGGACGACGACGGCGGGGACGAGGATGGGCACGGTCAGCCTCCCACTATGACGGGCCGGTGCAGCGCGTCCTCGAGGGCGAGCGCGTCGTGGATGGACTGGCGGGAGGCGACCTCACGCACGGCCGCGTTGTAGTTGAGGATGCGGTCGCCGTACGCGGTGGACGTGGTGTTGTTCTCCACGCGGGATGCAGCGGCGGCCGCGGAGGTGCGGACTGTGGCGGCCAGGCGCGCGGCGGCGGCCGCGGTTTCCGGGATGGCGTCACGGAAGCCGTAGGCGAAACCGAGGCCGGTGAACCTGCCCAGGGCGCGGGTGATCCGAGACGGGCTGCTGATCTTCAGCTCTACCTTCAGCGTCTTCTGGATCTTCTTCGCCAGGGCCACCAGCGCCTTGGTGATGGCGCTCTCCTGCGCCTTCAGCCCGGCCAGGTAGCCCTTGCCGGACTGGGCGCCGGCGTCATACATGGCGTCGGCGGCGTCCTTGCCGTACTGCGTGGACGCGGTGGCGATCTGCGCCTGGACGGCGTTGATGCTCTTCAACTCGGCGGGGGTGGCGTCGACGAGTGCCTTGGCGTAGGCGGCGCCCTGGTCCGGGCCGGCGGCGATGATCTGCTGGAGGAGGGTCTTGGACAGGCCCCGCTTGGCGAGGATCTTGAGGTTCGCGCCGAAGGCTTTGATCTGGCCCAACCGGACGGTGAGGCCGGAGAGGATGCCGCCCGCGTCGAAGGTGTTGCCGCCGTTGGGCAGGCTCGTGAGCTGGGCGAAGCCGATGGCCTGGCTGGTGGAGTCCGCGGCGAGCGTGTTCGCTGCGGTGATCTTTGAGGCGATGTCGTCGCGCTGCTTGGCCAGCGCGGTCAGCTTCGCGTTCGACGTCTTGATCTGGGCCAGGAGCCGGTTGTCGAGGTCGGTCTTGACGCCCTTGAACGCGTTCTTGATGGCGGTGGCGACCTGCGTCATGGCGACGCTGATCGCGGCGGCGGTGCCCTGGAGCTGCTTGAGGAAGTCGCCGCCGACCGCGGCCGCGATCGGGCCGGTGTCGATGCGCTTGCCGCCGACCTTGATGATGCCGCCGCCCGCGTAGCCGCGGTCCAGGCCGCGGCCGATGCGGATGCCGCCGCCGAGGATGCCGCCGCGGGCGTATCCGCCGGGCCGGTTGTAGGCCGCCGCCAGGGAGCCGTAGCGGGCGAGTGCGTACCGCATGGAGGCGTAGATGTTGGCCAGCGGGTCCACGCTGACGCCGTACATGAACGGGCCCTTGCTGCGGTACTTCCCGGCGTACGAGCGGAAGGTCCCCTCGATGACCTGCATGAGGCCGACCGACGGGTGCCCGGCGCGGGCGTTGGAGTCCCACAGGTTGACGGCCCTGGGGTTGCCTCCGGATTCCTGGTTCATGCGGCGCAGCGTCGTGTTGACCAGGGAGAGGGACTGGTGGACCTGGCCGAGGGCCTGCTGGACGACGCCCCGCCAGCGGGCGACGCCGTGCCCGCCGTCTCCTCCCCCGCCGCCGGTGAGATACGGCATGGGGTCGACGGGCTTGCCGTTGACGCGGGCCTCGAGGTGGAGGTGAGGGCCGGTGACGTTGCCGGTCGCGCCGACCGCGCCGACCCGCGCGCCTTGCTTGATGCCGGCGCCGGCCTTGGCGGCGATCGCGGACATGTGCGCGTACAGGGAGGCGAGGCCGCCGCCGTGGTTGATGAGGACGTGCTTGCCGTACGAGCCGCCGTCGGTGACCGACTTGACGGTGCCGTTGTCGACGGCGACGACCTTCTTCCCGACGGGAGCAGGGAAGTCGAGCCCCGTGTGCCGACCGGAAGACCAGCGCGGCCCTCTCACCCCGAACGGCGTCCCGAACTTCACATTGACAGGCTTGATCCACTGGCCGGAGGCGTCGGGGACGTCGACGCCGCGGATGTAGTCGATGGCCCGGTCGATGAGCATCAGCGGCGCCGCCCCGATCATGCCAGGGTAGGTGCTCGTGTTGGCGCCGAGGGCCTTACTGATGCCCTTCTTGATCGGTTTGAAGGCGGCGGAGGCGACGTCGGCGAGGCCGCCGCGCACGGCGTCGGAGCCCTTCTTCAGGACGCTGCCCACGCCGTCGGCGATGGACGATCCGACGCTGCCGATCGCGGAGCCGATGCCGCCGAGGATGCCGCCGCCGGCGAAGCCGTACTGGGCGCGGGCGACGGCCGGGTGCTGGCCGCGCATCGCCGCCGCGTTCAGCGCGTACAGGCGCTGCCGCTCGTAGGGGTCGCGCATGACCTCGGAGACGTACACGCCTTCGCCGCGCCGCATGGGTACGAGTTGGTCGTCGCCGTCACGCCACGTGGACCAGCCGGGCAGGATCCCGCCGCGGGCCCGGCCGTTGATGCCGCCGCGGGCGAAGCCCTTCGGGAGGCTGATGTGCGGCAGGCTGGGAACGCCGGGGATCTTCCCCGCGGTGGCGTTCCAGACTTTGGTGATGCCCTGGTTGTAGACGACGTCGATCCAGAACCTGACGGGGCCCTTCACGTAGTCGCGGATGCCGCCCCAGATCTTCCCCAGACTCTTGACGGTGATCTTGAATGATTCGGTGAGGGAGTCGGCGAAGGTCCCCCAGCCGGATTGGACTTTCCCCCAGGTATCCGATGCGGTCGAGCGCACATTGCCCAGGAAGCTCTTCCACACCTTCATGGCGTCGCTCTTGAGGTTGCCGAAGATGCGGGTTGAGCCGTGCCACATGTCCGTGAACCACTTGGTGGTGCCGCGGACGATGTCCGGGATGACCGAATGGCCAAGGAGGAAGTCGTACAGCCAGGAGAAGGCGTCGGCGATCCCCTTTGTTAGCCACTTCACCGCGTCGATGCCCGGCTTGAGCGCCTTGCGCAGGCCCTCCATGAATGTCACCAGGCTGGCCAGGGCGGGGATGACGATCTTGAGGATGACCAGGGTCGCGAGCCGGAGCATCAGCAGGGTCAGCTGGGTCAGCGGCCCGATCAGCGGAATGATCGCCGGAAGGAGCTGGGTGACGAACTGCACCGACAGCAGCAGCAGTTGCGGCAGTAGCGGGGCGAGCGCGCTCAGGATCTGCCCGATCGACGTCGCCAGCTGCGTCACGAAAGGAATCAGCTGCGGGATCACTGGCAGGAGCGCCGTCAGGATGTCGAGGAATGCCTTGGCGTACTGCTTGGCGAGCTGGGCGATGATGTCCGCCAGGCCCTTGATAATGGGCAGCAGGACCGGGCCGAGCATCTTCGCTATCTGCGCGATGACCGGGGCCAGCGCCGTGAACACCGTGGTCAGGGTGGACAGGATCGGGGTGATCGCCGGCAGCAGCGCACCGATCAGCTCGCCCAGCGGCGGCAGCAGCGGCGCGATCGCCACCACCAGCGCGGCAACCGCCTTCGCGGCCTGCACCAGGACCGGGCCCAGGGCCTGCGCGACCGGCATCAGCGCCTTCCCCAGCGCCTTGATGACCTGCCCGACGACCGGCCCCAACAGTTGGGCGACCTGGGTGACCGCCGGGGACAGCGCGGCCAGCACCGGCAGCACCGCCTCGATGGCCTGCCCGAGCGCTCCGGCGACGAGCTTCGAGATCGCGTTGATCGCGGTGAAGATCTGTGTGAGCGCCTTCTGCACCTCGGGCAGTTCGATGACGCGGCGGATCTCGGCGAGGGCGGCGCCGATCGTCCCGAAGAAGTCCCCGCCGGCCGCGCTGGCGGCCTTGAAGATCCCGGAGAAGATGCCGCCGATGTTCCCCAGGACCTTCCCGAACTGGACGGCCACATCCAGGGCCGTGTTGATGGCGTCCTCGAGGCCGCCGGACTTGAGGGCCTTGGCGAGTTTGCCCATCACCTTGTCGACGAGCCCGGCCGTCCCGGCGGTGATCCGGTCGAACGCGGGCTGCGCCGCGATTGTCAGCTGCCCGAAGGCGGTGATGAGCTGCCCGGGCACCCGGGCCAGGTTGCGGACCGAGGTCTGCACCCCATCGAAGATCTTCTTGAGGATGCCGGTCCTCTGCAGGTTCGCCACCGCGGTCAGGGCGTTCTTGCCGACCAGGTTCAGCTCGCCCGCCGTGCCGACCAGACCGGTGCGCACGGTGGGCAGGATCTGGGAGCCGACCTGCTGGAGGCGGCTGCCGATGCCGGCGAACAGGCGGTCCTGGACGTCGAGTTTCATGTTCCTCCAGGCCGGGGCCATGGCCTGGAGGTCGCCGACAAAGGCGCGCGCGTTCAGGGACAGCTTCGCCAGCGCGGTGTCCAGTTTGCTGGTCTGTGCGGCGGCGGACTGCTGGGCTTCGGCGACCCGGCGGACGGCGTCGGCGACGTTCTGCTGCGCGTCGCGGATCTGCCGCTGACCCTGCAGCTGCGCTTTGATGACGTCGGCCTGCGCCTGCGCGAGGGCCTGCTGCCGGTCGGTGACCTGCTGGTCCGCTGAGGCGACCTGCTGCTTGGCCTGCACCACCGCCTTGGATCCCTCGATGCCGGCCTTGTTCGCTGCGGCGGTGTCCTTGGTGAGGCGCTGGGTGGCGAGCTGCTGCTCGGACAGTGCCTGGACGGCCTGTTCCTTGGCGAGTTCGGCCTGCTGGATCTGCAACTGAGTTGATGTGGGGTTGGAGCGGACCCGGGCGAGGTCCTCCTCGGCCTGCTGCACGGCGAGCGTGGCGGCCTGTTCGGACAGCCGGGAGTCCGTGAGGCTGTTGTTCATGTCCTGCAGGTCGCGGACGGCCTGGCGGCGGGCCGCGGTCAGATCCAGTTGCGCCTGGCGGGCGTCGCGCTGCGCGGCGGTCAAGTCGCGCTCAGAGGCGGCAACCTGCTGCTGGGCCTGCTTCACCTGCTGCGCGGCCTGGACCTGGGTGTCCTTGAGGGCCTGCTGCGCTTTGGCGAGGGAGCGCTGGGCGTTTTCCACCTGCCGTGTCGCCGAGGCCGCCTTGGTGGCTTCGGAAGCGGCTGGTTTGAAGGCGGCCTTGATGGCGTCGGAAACGCCGGATGTTCCGACCTTGATGGCGGCGAACGCCGTGCCCAGCAGGGCGACGGCAGGCGCGGCGGTCGCGGCGAGGGGGCCCATCTGCGCGAGGGCCTGGCCGAGGGAGGCGATAGACGGGAATGCGCCCACCGCGAGTGCGACGAGCTTTGCGAGGCGGGAGGACAGCAGGCCGACACCGCCTGCGCTATTGCCGCTTCCTCCGCCGATCCCCGTCAGGTCTCTGGTCAGTGACCCGAGTCCGCGTGTGTTGGCCCTGATGGTGACGGTGCGGTCGCGGGTGGCGTGGCGCAGGGTCACATCGGCAGCCGTGGTGTCGGCGCGGGCCTGAATAGTCATGGTGCGTCGGCGGGTGAGGTTGGCCAGGGAGTCTGCGGCGACGCGGGTGTCGACGTCGGCGCCGATGCGGACGACGCGGCGCCGGATCAGGTTCTGGATCTCGTTGGCGGCGACCCGTGTGTCCACGCTCGCGCGGATGTTGACGACGCGGTCCGCGGTGAGCCGGTCCAGTTGCTTCTTCGCCTGCTGGTACGCCGCGTCCTTGATCTTCGGGAGGATGTCGACGGTGTGCTGCCCGGACAGGGCGGACAGCTTCCCCTTGGCTGCGCTGTCGTCGAGCTCCGCCCGAATGGTGACCTTGCGGTCGGCGGTGAGCCGGTCCAGGCCGAGCTTGGCGGCCTTGTCGTCGAGTTCGGCGACCACCTTGATGGTGCGATCCTGGGTGAGCCGCTGCAGGCCGGTGCGGGCCGCCTGGTCGTCCAGGGCGGCCTTGACCTTCACGCCGATCGGCTTGGCCAGCTTCTTACTGATGGCGTTGCGGATCGCGTCCCCGGCCAGGCCGCCTGCCGCCTTGGCGGGTTCGCGGATGGCGGAGGGCAGCTCGATCCGGAGCCGGTCGCCGAACTGCGACATGTCCGGGATCAGGGATACCCGGGTGGAGCCGACCAGCGTGGCATCCGACACTGCTGCCCTCCCTCCCTAGTCCTGCATCTGGTGCTGGTGTGGTCTGGCCGCCTCGAGTTCGCGGATCCTGGCCATCCACTGGTCGATCTCCGCCTGCTGCTTCGCCGTGTCCACCGGGACCTGTTGCGGGGCGAGGCGCTCAAGGACGGCCCGGTTGCGGGCGTTGCGGGCCTCGGTGAGCGCTTCGCGCTGCTCGTCGGCGGCGAGCTTGGGCGGCTCCACCGCTGTCATGGCCGGTGGATCACCCTTGAGGTGGGCCTTCCACAGGGTTTGCGCGATCAGCTGAAGGAGGTTCACGGTGGTCGCGGACAGGTAGGTCTGCTGCGACCACCGGTAGCCGTCCGTGTCGCCGGCTGCGGCTGCCTTGGTGGCGGAGTCCTCGGGCAAGGCGTTGACGAGGTCCCGCAGTTCGGACCAGGTCATCGTTCCCTCCCCCCAGGACAGGGCCCAGAACTCTTCTAGGCGGCGGCCGGGGTAGTAGCGCTGGAGGTCGGCTCGGACGGCTCCGGCGTGCTCTCGGAGGAGCTGGAGGAGCCAGAGCCTTCCCCCTGGTCGGTGCCCGCCTCGCCGTCCATCTCCTCGATGAGCGCCTTGAGTTCACCGATGGTGAGCTTGGCGACCCTGACGAGCCGGTCGAAGGCCTGCGGGGGTTCGGCGATCTGCCGCAGGACGGCGATGTTGGCGTCGCCTTCGGCTTTCTGTGCCTCTTCGACGATCTCGACAGGCCAGTAGTCCTGAGTGAGCAGGGAGCAGATCTCATCGGCGCCGTCCTCGTTGGTGAAGACGACGTCGACGTACTTCAGGCCAGCGGCCTGGGTCTGCTGGGCGCGCATCTGCTGGAGGCGGATGACCTTGCGGTTGGGCTTGGACACGGCGGGGATTCCTCTTCTTGGGCAGGGGCTGGGGCGGGGGCGTTCAGTGGTGGCCCGCAAGCGCCGCCCCCGCCCAGGGATGTGAGCGCGCGCGGGCCACCGGCTTGGGGGTTAGGTGAGGGAGACGTTGGTGATGAACCGCTGGACGGCCTGGCCGCCGGAGGGGGCGGCGAGCGGCTTGAACGTCAGCTCGAAGGAGCTGGCGTCGTCGGCGGAGCGCTTGCGGTTGCCGCGGTCGGACACGTCCACGCGGGCGATCATGATGCGTTCGATCTCGTCACCCTCGATGATGTCGATGCCCAGGGCGCGCTCGATGCCCGGGGAGGCCTGCCCGGTGCCGAAGGACAGGTACTGGGGGACGGCCGGCGGGCCGACTGCGGCGGAGACGGAGGTCATGTCGGCGGCCTCGACGGCGTAGTACAGCTGCAGGAGGGCAGCGGTGGTCTCCAGGAATGTGATCTTGAAGGAGCCGTCGCGGGACTTCACGCGGGTCTTGACCGGGGCCTCCTCACCCCACGCCTGGATCTCCGTGCGGTCCTCGCCCAGGGCCTCCTCGAGGCCGTCGGGGTGCATGTAGCCGAGGTCGACCCAGCCCATGCCCCAGGCGATGGTCGGGCCGGTGGGGAAGGTGGTGCCGACGGGGGCCACGTACGCCTTGCCCTTTACGCCGATCTTGATGTTGTCTGCGTTGCCCACGACGGGCCTCCTAGCTTGTCGTTCGGGGTGGGCGAACGCTCATCCCCAGGGTCATGCCGACCCGGCGCACGCCCGTGTTGGGCTCTTCCGGGCGGTCTTGCGGGCCGGTCTCCTCGCTGGTGCCGGTGACGATGCCGTCGGCGGTGGCCTGGCCGGGCAGCAGCTCCCACTCGCCGCGCACCCGCAGCGCCATCCGCATCGCCGCACCCAGTTGCGGTTTGGCGGGGGCGTAGCAGTCGATCGAGAAGCGGGGCTGGTCGATCGCGCTGCTGTCGGCCCAGCCGCGCAGGGCGGCGGTGCCGCCGATACGCAGGAGGCGGACGATGGCGCCGCGGTCGGCGAGCAGCCGGTTGAACTCCTCGCCCTCGGGGAGTTCGCCCACGACGTAGGCGGACGTGTCAAGGGCGGCCTGCAGGAGGTCGATGCCGACCTGCTTGCCGTCGGGGAGCGCTACCGGCGTCGACACGGGCTACGCCTTGGCGCCGCTGGTCTTGGCCGCTGCCGTCTTCGCCGGTGCGGGCGCGGCGTCGTCGGCCTTGTCGGGGGTCTTCTGCGCGCCGGTGTCGGCGCTCTCGTCGGCCTTCGCGGGCTCGACGTCGTCGACGAGCTCGGCGAACCCGTACCAGGAGCGCACGTCCTCGCGGCGTACCTCGACGATGTCTCCGGGCTTCTTGTCCTTGTGCCAGAAGACCAGCTTCATCTTGACCAGCGCGGAGGGGTCAGCCATGGCGGTGCTCCTTCATCAGTGATCGCCACCCGCGGCATCGAGGGCGTGGGAAAGCGTGTAGTGGGGGCGGTGGATGGAGTGGCCGTTGCGGTCGACCTGCCGGGTGCCGTGCTCGACGTAGTACGCGTAATCGACGGAGGCCTCGACGTAGACCTCGCCGTCCGGGCCCGGCTCCTCCACCCGGTGGATGGACTCCATGTAGCGGCCGGTGAGGATGGGCGCCGTCGCCTTGGCTACGTCCACCACCCGGTCCATGCGCGCCTCGAAGTCGGCCTGCACCACCCGCGTGTGCGGCAAGTTGTGGATGGCGTCCTCATCGAGCTGGACGTCGACGGTGACCTCGCTGCCGCTCATCCGCCCTTCACCTCCAGCAGGTTGACGACCTGCCCGGACAGTGGGCCGGCGCCTTCGGCGTGCGCGGGGGCGCCGTCGATCTCCCAGGTGCGTCCGTCCCACTGCACGCGCATGCCGGTGGTGATGGTCATGGCCCGGGGCGGCATGAGGAGCAGGGCGCGGGTGGTGGTCTGGTCGCCGGCCTGCCGGGTGCGGGAGTTGGAGGTGTAGTCGATGGTGCAGCCGGAGATGGCGGTCCGGGTGGGGTGGTCCCAGTCGCGGACCTGGGTGTTGTAGTCGCCGTCGACGAGGGCGGCCTCAAGGATGGTGACGGACTGGCGTCCGATGGGCCCGGGCATCAGCCGCTCACCAGAGGCCACATGGTCAGCAGCCCGGAGTTACGCAGCACCGTCGCGGCCTCCGGGCCGATCTTCGGTGTGGCGCCTGCGCCTTCGCCGACGGTGCGGCGGGTGAAGGACCGGGACCCGGCGGACATGGACTGGATGTCGCTCTCCGCGCCGGTCTCGTCGCCGCGTTCCATCTTCCAGTGCACCTGCCGCACGCACGCCTTGCGCAGGACTTCCTGCACCTGGGGGTCGTTGGGGTTGTACATGGCGCCGATCAGCGCGGCATCGATCGCGTCGGAGGCCTGCTCAAGCAGCCTCCACGCATTCGCCGGGGCAGGCTCGGGGGTGAGCCATGCCTCGAGGTCGCTGACCGTCGCGTACGCCATGTCTGCTACTCCCCCGCCTCGTTGTCGCCGGCCGGCTGGGCGCTGTCGCGAGCGTCTTCGACAACCTGCGCGTAGTCCTGGCACTCCGTCTTGGTGGCGTCCTTGGCCTGGTCGGGGTCCATGCCGAGCGCGATGGCGTAGGCGCGCCAGTCGGCGACGGCCGCGTTCTTCGCGGGACGGTCCGGCAGCTCGCTGGCGGGGGTGGCCGCGGCTTCGGCGTCCTCGTTCGGCACCGGAGCTTCCTGACCCTCGCCGAGCTTGGCCTCGTGCTCGGCGACCCAGTCCTGAATCTGGGCCGCGGACAGCGTGGAGGCGTGGGTGGCGTTCATGCCGAGAGCGACCGCGTAGGTGGCCCACTCCCCCGGGTGCGCGTCCTCGCCGGGCTTCTCGCCGGGGGCGCGACGGTGGTCGCCGACCCGGTTCACGGTGTCGGCGTCCTTGCCGTCCACGACGACCAGCGCCTTGTTCCCGGCCTGCACGTCGACGCTCTTGCCGTCGACCGGGTGGAGGCGGCCCGTGGCCACCTGCTTCGCCATCTCCGGGGACAGCGGGTCATCCAGCGTCAGCCGGAGACCACCTGTCCCCTCGTACTCGCGGGAGGCCATGGGTCAGTTCCACGCCTTCGGCATCTTGAACGCCGTGATCGTGCCGGTGAACCCGGACTCGAAGTCGACGTACAGGGTGGAGCCGTCCTGCTGGAACCGGGCGCTGGTGAACGGGCCGATGAACTCCTTGCCCGTGTTCGCGCCCACCGAGACGGTGAGGTCGCCCTGCCCGGCCATCCACGACTGGGTGCCGGATCCGGTGCGGACGATGAGGTTCTTCGCACCGGTCGCGGTGTTCGTGACCCGCAGCACGGTGTGCTCGGGGTCGACGCCGTTGATGACGACTCCGTTGGTGACGAGGGTGGAGTCGATGGTGGTTCCGGCGACGTCGGTGGTGTGGCTGTTGGGGGTGAAAGACGTGTAGCTGAGGGCGGTGCGCGCCATGGGGAGCCTCCTAGGGGATCAGCGCACGCTGAGCTGGTGGTGAGTGCCCTGGGGGGCTTAGGCGGGGTCGATGAACGCGATGGCGAGGCCGGTGGGGCGCAGGAGCTTGGCGCCGTACACGTGCAGGCCGCGGATCGCGTCGGCGATGGTCGACTGCAGGCGCAGCGCCTCGGTCTCGAGGACCTGGTCGGCGTAGGTGATGGCGCCCGGGTAGCCGGCCTGGATGACCTGGGTGTCGCCGCTGGGCACGGGGGTGTTGTTCGACTCGAGGATGTCGAACCCTGCGGCTCGGCCGACGATGCCGTTGCGGAGGCCTTCCTCGGTGCCGGACTCGTTGACCTTCACGAACCGGGAGTCCTCGAGGAGGGAGCCGGTGAACTCCGGGGAGGCGACGACGTAGCGGCCTTCCTTGGGCACGTTCGACCGGTTCAGACGGGTGCGGAGCGGCACCAGGACCTTGTCGTAGGCGTTCGTGGGGGTGGTGTGGGTGTCGATCGGGGAGCCGGTGGACCCGATGACGTTGACGGAGGCGACGCCGGTGTAGAGGCTGGCGACGTAGGCGTCGGCCTTGTCGCGCAGGCCGTAGGCGGCGTTCTGGGCCATCTGCTGCATCGGGTCGAGGAGGGCCTGCGCCTTGTCCACGTCGTCGATCTTGAACGCGAAGGCCTTCGCCTGGTCGATGACCAGGTCGGTACCCGCGGTCTCGACGTCCTCGTAGTTGATCGTGTCGCCCGCGTCGTAGTCGAAGATCGTCGGGTCGCCGATGGTCGTGATGTGCACCGACTGACCGTGAGAGCTGATCTCGCCCTCGTAGTTGCGGTTCACGAGCTGAGGCTGGGCGTAGACGAGGCTGTTGCGGAGGGCCATGAGCAGCTGCGCTGACCAGATCTCCGGCTTGAAGTTGTTGATCGACAACGGAGGCTCCTAGTGGCCTACCGGCCGCTGCCCAGATACGCGTTGAGGCGTCCCTCTGCTACGGCCTTGGTGATTTGTTCGGGTGTCATCCGCTTGACGTCCTCGGCACCCAGCTGCCGCTTCTGACCCGGGGCCCCGTCCATCGGCGCACCCCCCGCGGGGACTGCGGGCTTCGGCTCGGCGGGCTTGGCCTGGCCGAGCTTCGGGTTCGCCTCCACCGCCGCCTTTACGGCCTGCTCCACGCTGGCAGCGAAGTCAGGAGCCGACGGGTCGAGCTTGGCGATGGCCTGGGCGAAGCCCCGGGAGTCCAGGAGGGCATCCGGGTCGCCGCCGTACTTCCCCGCGCTCTTGTAGACGGCGAGCTCCACCTGGGTCTGGCGGGCGGCGGCCTCGAACTCCTTGGTCCGGGACTGCTCTTCGGCCAGCTTCGCGGTGAGCTCTTCGGGGGTGGGCGGCTTCTCCTGCCCGCCGGTGTCGAGGCCGAACGCGGCGGCGACCTTCTTCATCAGGTCGGCCTGCTGCTGTTCGGCCTGCTCTTTGAGCGCCTTCGCGTCGGCTTCGCGCTTGGCCTTCTCGGCTGCGACGTCGCCGCGGAGGTTCTCGACGAGCTTCTCGAACCGCGCGGGGTCGAAGTCGCCTTCGAACTTGGGCGCCTTGGCCCCTGGTTCGGCGGGCGGCTCGGTGGCCGGAGCGGGTTCAGCGGGAGGTGCCGGGGGTGTTGCGGGTGCGGCCGGCTCGGGCGGAGTCGGTGCGGGGGCCTGGGGCGCGGGCGGGGTGGCCGGCTGGGTGCCGGGGTCCGTCGGTGTGCTTCCGGGCTGGGCGGGGGTCGTCATCGGGGCCTCCTTGGGCTGCCTGCGCGCAGGGTGCGGCACCTTGGCCGCTTGCGCGTTGGCATGGATGCTAACCCAAACCCAGACCCTATGCTGCACAATCAAAGGTGTAAGCGCAAGCTAGCCTTTGATTTCACGGATCAAGAGGGGGTGGTGTGGTGGAGTCCACCAAACGCATCGCCGACACCGCACAGCGTCAGCCCGCCCAGTTGCGCGCCCTCGAGCACCGCCACGCCGCCACCGCGGCCCGCCCCCTCGCCAAGGCCCTCGCCGACGCGCAGGCCGACGCCACCACCCGCTGGACCATGGCCACCACCGCCACCCAGCACATCCCGAACCCGGCCGAACTCGCAGCGCTCATCGAGCACATCCGCAAAGCCCTCGCCGCCGCATTCCACGGACAGGGCGCGTACGCAATGGCCGAGGCGCAGCGCGCCGCGTTCACCGCCGCCTCCCTGGGTATCCAGCACGCTTCCAGGATCGTCGGAATGCTCCGCGGCGTTGCCCCTCCCCCGATCCCCCCGGAGACCGGAGCCCCCGCCGACCGGGCCGCCGGAGCGATCCCGGCCGCCGTGCAGGAGGAGCACTCCCACGCCCTCGCCCTGCTCACCACCGCCGCGCTCACCGCCTACGGGCTCGGCGGCCTCAAGTCGGTGTTCACGCGGGCCCGCCGGGCGGTCACCCGCATCACCGCCGGCGTCGCCGTCGCCATCACCTCCGCGGCCGCCAACGCCGCCCTGGTCGTGGCCCGTTACCTCGGCCCCGGGGTGCGGATGCTGTGGGTGGCCGAACCCGGCGCCTGCCCGGCCTGCGCGGCGTATGCGGGCCGTTCGATCCGGCCGGGCGGCATGTTCCCCGGCGGCCTGTCTCTCGCCCCCGAGCGCACGGTGTTCCTCACCCCGATCGCCGGGCCCCCAAGGCATCCGCACTGCCGTTGCACGGTGATCCCGTGGCACCCCTCCTGGCGCGCCTCCGGCCCGTCGCTGCCCGTCCTGCTGCAGCAGCGCGCCCGCGCAGGCCTGCGCGCCACGATCCCCGCCCAAGCCCGAAGGACCGCATGATGCCCGCTCCCTGGCCTCTTCCCGAAGAGTTCCACGACAAGATTCGCGAACTGCACTCCCTCGGCTATGGCCGCAACCGGATCGCCCGCGAGATCGGCCAGCCACCCGTGTCGGTGTCCCGTACGGCCGAGTTCCTGGGCCTCACCTTCGACCGGACGAAGATCCAGGCCGCGACCGAGGCGCGCATGGCGGACATTGCCGAGCGTAAGTCGCTGCTGGCTGAGGATCTGCTGGGGGATGCGGAGAAGCTGCGCAAGCAGTTGTGGGAGCCGACGACCGTGTACTCCTTCGGCGGCAAGGACAACACATACGAGGAGCACGAGTTCGACGAGGCGCCAGCAGCGGAGAAGCGGGCGCTGATGTCGACGGCAGGGATCGCAATCGACCGAGTCCTGAAGCTGGTGCCGGCCGAAGTCGGCAGCGGCGCTGACGACGCCAAGTCCATGCTCGGCAAGCTCGCCGAGGGCATCGCGGCAATCGTGCAGCAGAGCGACGAAAACGACGGCCCGGAGGACGGTGGGCTGTGATCGTTCGCCTGCCAACACCCGTCCTGACCAGTAGAATTGGGTGCACAAACCCCATACGGAACCCCGGCGGCTGCGCTAACAGTCCCGGGGCGTGGACGACACTTTCGAGGAGTGCCGACATGACCAAGCGTACCTGCAGCGCGCCCGGGTGCGAACGGATCCACTACGCCCGTGGATGGTGCACCCTGCACTATGGCCGCTGGCTGGCCCACGGAAGCATCGACAAGCCGGTCCGGAAGCGCCCTCCGACTCCACCCTGCACGGTCGACGGTTGCGGACTACCTTCGGCAGACCAGGGGCTCTGCCCGTCTCACTGGCATCAGGGGAGGGCGCAGCAATCTGCCACCCGGCGCAGGCCTACGAGCCGTAGCAGGACTACCCGCCCTGCGGACACGCGGCCGCCCGGCAAGAGGTCCTGCAGCGTCGAGGGCTGCAGCAAGAAGCACGTCGCCAAAGGGTTCTGCAGCTGGCACTACCAGGTCGCCCGCGATGAACGCCAGCCTGTCTGCTCGGTCGACGGATGCGAAACCCCCGAGCGGGCCAAGGGCCTGTGCCCCAATCACTATGCCTACCTGCGGCGGCATGGGGTCCTCGCCCCGCAGTTCACCTGCGAAGGCTGCCAGGGCACGTTCCCGGGGAGGGCCAGTACTCGGCACTGCGTCGCCTGCAAGCCGACCCCCAACTTCTACGCGGTGGAACGCAAGGCGCGTCTCGCACTGAATAACGCCACGATGACGGACGCCGATCACAGTGAGTCGGCCGCATACCGGCAGATCATCAAGAGTGATCCCTGCGTGTACTGCGGTGCCGCCAGCGTGGCCATCGACCACGTCACACCCATCGCCGAGGGCGGCTCTGACATCTGGAGCAACCTGGCCCCGGTCTGCAAGCCGTGCAACTCGAAGAAGCGCAGCCGGTCCGTCCTGACGCTCATGCTCGACAGGCTCGCCGGATGAGCGTCGCCGACCTCGGGATGTCCCGGAAGCAGATGGACTTCGTCGCCAACAGCACGGCACGAATCAACATCGCTTCCGGGTCCATCCGGGCCGGGAAGACCATCTCAACCCTCCTGCGTTGGCTGATCTACGTAGCGAGTGCCCCTTTGGGCGGCGAACTGGCGGTGGTTGCCAAGACGACAAACACGGCCGCGTCCAACGTGTTCATCCCGTTGCAGGATCCGAACCTGTTCGGACCGCTGGCGCAGCACGTGCACTACACGCGCGGTGCGCCGACGGCGACGATTCTGGGCCGGTCGGTGCGCGTCATCGGGGCGAACGATATCCGGGCCGAGGAGCGTTTGCGTGGCATGACCTGCGCTGGGGCTCTTGTCGACGAAGCGACACTTGTTCCACAAGAGTTCTGGACGCAACTTTTGGGGCGTATGTCCGTTCCTGGCGCGAAGCTCTTCGCCTCTACGAATCCGGGCTCTCCCGCGCACTGGCTGAAGCGGGACTTCATCGACCGCCGTGACGAACTCGGCATCCGCTACTGGCACTACACGCTGGACGACAACCCATCCCTGGCCCCCGAGTACGTGGCCGCGATTCGAGCTGAATTTGTGGGGCTCTGGTTCCGTCGCTTCGTCCTCGGCGAGTGGATCGCCGCTGAGGGCGCGGTCTTCGACATGTGGGACGACGAGCGGCACATCACCGACACGCTGCCGGAGATCGCTAAGTGGATCGGCGTGGGCGTCGACTACGGGCAGACGAACCCGTTCCACGCCACGCTGATGGGCCTTGGTCGCGACCGGCGCCTGTACATCGCCTCGGAGTGGCGCTACGACGGCCGGCAGCAGCGCCGCCAGCTCACGGACCTCGAGTACTCGGAGCGCCTGCGGCACTGGCTCGCGGACGTTCCCGGGATCGGCGCCGTGCGCCCGCAGTTCGTGACCGTGGACCCGTCTGCGGCCTCGTTCAGCGCGCAGCTGCGCCGCGACAGGCTGACTCCGACTCCGGCGAACAACGCGGTCCTGGACGGTATCCGCACCATGTCCAGCCTGCTGTCCGCGGGGAAGCTCCTCGTGCACTCCTCCTGCAAGGGCCTCATCAATGAGATGCCTGGCTACGCCTGGGACGACAAGGCGGCGGAGAAGGGCGAGGACAAGCCCATCAAGGTCGCAGACCACGGGATCGACTCCACCAGGTACGTCACGTACACCACTCGAGCGTTGTGGCAGCGCCAGCTGGCCATGGCCGCGTAGGAAGGAACCGCCATCATGCCGCTGCCGCCGTCCGGGAACACGCCCTGGCCTCCGATCCAGTTCCACGATCCGTTCGCCGATATGGAGGTGTGGCGGGCCTGGTACGGCGGGGATACCGCGCATCTGGCGCAGGTGTACGGGGGCCCGAACTCGTACGCGCAGAATCCGCAGGCGCGGGCGTTCTTCGATCTGAACAAGCCGTCGCAGTTCCGTGGCGGGATCGTGGGTGGGCTGGCGCGGATGTTCTGGGGGGAGCCGATTACGCCGGGGCAGCCGCACGCGAAGCTGCACGTGCCGATCGCCGCGGACATCGCCGAGCTGTCCGCGAACCTGCTGTGGGCGGACATCCCCACGGTGACGGTGGACACCGACTCGACCTCCGACGTGACGGTCGCTGATGCGACGACGGATCAGATCAAGCGGTATCTGGACGACCGCGGGCACGCGAGCATGCGGGAGGGCGCGGAGCAGGCGGCGGCGCTGTCGGGGGTGTATGTGCGGGTGGTGTGGGATACGACGCTGCGGCCGCGGCCGTGGCTGGATGTCCTGGCGCCGGATGCGGTGGTGCCGGAGTGGCGTTGGGGTCTGCTGGCGGCGGCGACGGTGTGGCGGGAGCTGGACTCCATCAACGGGGGGACGGAGGTGTGGCGGCTGCTGGAGCGGCATGAGCCGGGGAGTATCGAGTACGGCCTGTACAAGGGGGGTCCGGACAAGCTCGGGATGATGATGGCGTTCGACGATCATCCGGATACGGAGTATCTGATCGGCCGGGTCGACGACATGGGCCGGCAGGCGACGGGTGTGGAGCGGCTGCTGGTGTCGTACATGCCGAATGTGGGGCCGAACCGGGCGTGGGATCACGTGCCGGAGGCGAAGCCGTTCGGCCGCTCCGACTTCGCGGGGATCGAACCGCTGATGGGGTCGCTCGATGAGGCCTGGACGTCGTGGATGCGGGATCTGCGACTGGGCAAGGCGCGGATCATGGTGCCGCAGTCGATGCTCGAGACGGAGGGCCCGGGCGGGGGCGGCCTGTTCGACGTGGACCGCGAGGTGTTCGTCCAGTTGAACATGCTGGACGACGGCTCCGGCGCCACGTCCATCGCCATGAACCAGTTCGCCATCAGGGTGGAGGAGCACGAGCGGACCTGCAACGCGCTGCGCGGGCAGATCCTCTCAAGTGCCGGGTACTCGGCGCAGTCGTTCGGGGACGAGGGCAACGTGGCGGTGACGGCCACGGAGGTCGCGGCGCGTGAGAAGCAGTCCCTGACCACCCGCGGCCTGAAGATCCTGTACCAGCGGCCGGCCTTGCTGGAGGTCCTGACGACGATGCTGTGGGTGGATGCGGTGCACTGCGGGGCGAAGGGCATCGACCCGACGGTCGAGCTGACCGCGTCGTGGCCGCAGGCGGTGCAGCCGGACCCCGAGGCCACGGCCAGGACGTTGTCGTTCCTCGAGACCGCTGGGGCGATCTCGACGTGGATGAAGGTGAAGCAGCTGCATCCGGAGTGGGACGACGAGGATGTGGCGGAGGAAGTCGCGCGGATCCGGGCGGACAAGGCTGCGGCGAATCCGATCCCGGCCGGCGACCCGTTCGGCACCAGCGGCGTGCAGACCCCGGAGGATCCGACATCGACGGACCCGGCGGACGGCGCGCCGGAAGACTCCGCGGACGGGGAACCGGGCGACGGCGAACCCGACCCGAAGCAGGCGCAAGGGGCGGCGGCCTGACGGTGTGGGTGGGCGGGGGCTTGCGCGGTTCAGCGGCGTCGAACGCCGCGGCGCGCGGGTAGCGTCCGGTAGTCGGTCTTCTTGCCGTACGTGCGCTTACGGGCTCGAGCCCACTTGCGGGCGAACGGCTTCTTCGACGCGAAGAGGAAGCGCCATTGCGCCTGGCTTCGCATCTTTCCTCGGTTTCCCGGCACGGGAATCACCTCCCCTCCCCCTCAGTGTGCCCGCCGGGTGCCACGTTTCCGCAGGTCGCACTCGAACCAGCCGGTAACTTCCGGCTTGCTGCGCCTCACGCGCGCGAATCCGGCGTGGACCGGTCCGGGTTACCTGACCTTGCACATGGCGATGATCAGGCATGCCCAGGCGGTGAATGCGGCGATGGCGACCGGGGTGTTCGGATCGCCCCAGAAGGGAACCATGGCGAGTGCTGCGCAGCCCAGGGCGATGAGGAGGGCGATGCGGGCTTTCCGGGTCTTGGTCCTCATGGGGTCCTTCCGGGTGTGGGTCGGCCCCCTCTGCGACGGGGGGCGCGGAGGGGGCCGTGGTGTGCTCGGGTGCCGGCGTTTGGGGTTTGGCTGGCATCCGGGCTGCTGGTGTTGATGCTGCCGCATGTTTCAGGGTTTGTCCGAGCCGCCTTCCCCCGCTTGCCGCGGGCGGGGGGTTAGTCGTTGGTGACGGTGACGATGGTGATGTGGTCGGTTTCGAAGGGGAGGTTCTCGTAGTGGCGTGCGGCGTCGTCGTCGGAGACGGTGGTTTCGGTGGTGGTGCCGTGGGTGTCGGTGATGGTGATTTTCTTGGTCATGAGGCGTTGTCCTCGTCTTCCTGGTCGGTGGTGGTGGCGGGGCCTGCGCCGATGCCGTACATGCCGCGCACGTCCCTTCCGGTGTCGTCCTTGGGCTGGCGGTGAATCTTTCCTGCCTTGGTGAGGGCGCCGAGGCTGTGGTTGAGGGTGGAGCCTTCGATGCCGGCCATGCGGCTGACGTCGTCCCGATGGATGTAGGTGGTCTCCTGGCCGAGCGGGTCGCTCATGGACTGGAACACCTTCAGGATCTTGTCCTGGGCGGTTTCAGGCTTCTTGGTGAGTTCGAAGCCGCCGAACAGGGTGCCGAGTTCGCCGTCTTCGCCTCCTTCACCGTCGTCGAGGATCGAGGTGGCAGCGATGTCGTTCCGGTTGTCCCAGTCGGGCCAGTCGGCGGGGTAGGCGATCCGGTCGTGGTCGATGTGGGGGGCGGCGGACTCGAGGATGAAGGTGCGCATCATTTCGGCGGCTCCGCCGGGACCGAGGGTGTAGCCGAGCCCGAAGGTGGCCTTGGGGTCCTGGAGGGGGATGGTCTCGTCGTAGACGAGGGGGCGGTCGACGTCCCAGGCGGCGGGGATGTCGCCAGGGTCGACGCCTTCGAAGCCTGTGGTGACGAGGTGCTGCTGGCCGGAGTCGGAGCGCAGCATGACGAGGCTGCCGCCCTGGATGACGTTCATGCGCAGGGCGGTGGAGCCGCCGACTTTGTCGGCGTTCACGGCCTGGTTGACGATGGTGAGGATGATGCCCTGGGAGCGTGCCTTGGCGGCGAGGGCTTCGACGATGATGCCGGCTTCCTTCTTGTGTTCGTCCCATTCGGACAGGGGGACGTGGGCTTCGTCGAGGATGACGCGTACCCAGGGCCGCTCGGGGGTGGGCTGGAAGTTCTTCATGCGCAGGCGGGAGGACTCTTCCATGCGCCAGTTTAGGAGGGCGTAGGCGATGCGGAGGGTGCCCATGACGCCGTCGACGAGGCCGCTGTAGCAGGCCATGTCCTCGACGTCGGGGTTGGAGGAGCCCTTGGGGTCGGCGTAGAGGATGGCGTGGCCGTTGACGTGGTCGGCGAGGGCGACGATCTGGACGAGGCCGCCCTTGCCGGATCCGGTGACGCCCGCGATGAACAGGTGCTTGGCGCCGAGGACGGGGTCGGTGAACTGGATGCGGGCGGGGTAGCCGGAGACGTGCCGGCCGACCTGGACGTAGCCGCCTTCGGAGATTTTCAGGACGTGGGTGCCGGGGAAGGGCACGCCCTCTTGGAGGGGGTTGTGGTTCATGATGCGGATTTCTCCCTTGCGGGGCTCGCCTTTGACGGGGTTGTAGGAGCACAGGAGGGTGTTTTTGCGGAGTGCTCCGGCGAGTTCGGCGCGGTCGGGCACGGGGAGCTTGTTGAGGGATTCGCCGGCAATGACGTAGGCGACTTCGCCGCCGGTGTGGGGGTCGGGGCGGACGTCTTCGAGGTGCGTGTCGGCCATGACGCCGCCGACGCGGGCGGCCCACTTGGTCCAGGCGCCCTTAAGGGTGGAGGTGTCGAGTTCTGCGGGTGCGGCCAGGTTGACGGTGATGTGGGCCTGTCCTGCGTGGGCGCCGGGCTTGATGTGGATCCAGGCGGGGTCCTTGCTGTAGACGCCGGAAACGGTCTCGCGGGTGACGTTGACGGGCTGGCCGGGTGTCTGTGCGGTGATGGTGCCCTGCCAGCGCACGCCTGCCAGGTAGTGGGTGACGGTGAGGACCTGGCCTTTGTGGAGGCCGGTTGCGGGGTGGGAGATGTAGCGGCCCCATCGGGCGTGGATGTCGGCGACGTCGGGCGGCAGTTGGGGCTTGGGCGGGACGGTGGCGCCGCGGAGGGCTCGGCGGATCCGGCGGGGCCACAGGATGCGGCGCAGCTTGTAGGGGACCAGGAGGCATGCGCCCCACCAGGCGAGGGATTCGATGAACGGGATGGGGTTGGTGGGGTCGAGCCAGCCGGCCATGAGGGCGTCGGTGACTGCGGCGCCGCCGAGGGTGCCCAGGGCGTAGGCCACGCCGGTGGTGAGGGTGGAGATGCCGAGGGTGGTGCGGTGGGCGTACAGGATGTCGGTGGCCGGGAGGTGTGCGGCGAGGGCGGGTGAGATGCGGTTGGTGTAGTTGGCGTACGTGAGGGTGGTGGCGGCGCCGTAGGCGAGCCCCAGGAAGGCGGAGGCGCCGCTGTCGCAGAAGGGGGCGAGGACGCCGACGGCCACCGGGGTTGCGCTGGTGGCGGCCGCGATGGCGCGTTCGGTGGCCGGGCTGCGCGGTGTGGTGGTGGCCTGCGTGCTCATCGTGCGGGGTTCTCCTGTCGGTCGGGATGGGGTGGGGCGAGTGGTGGAGGGGGCGGGCCGGTTACTCGGCCATGACCCAGCGGCGGTCGACGTCGTAGATTTCGGCACCGACCGGGGAGCGGTGGACTTCCTCGTTGATCTGGGCGTGGCTGGCCTGGTTCTGGTCGTTCACGGCTTTCGCCTGCCTGGCCGTGCCAGTTGCGGCGGAGGCGTGTTCGATGACCGCGGCCGACAGCCCGCGCATGATCTTCGCGAGTTCGTGGTTTTCGCTGACGCTGGCCTTGTCGACGCGCATCGCGGCAATCGCTTCGGCGTCGCGGGCGGTGCCGTCGGCCTCGGCGTTGATGGCCTTCTCCTCGGTGCGGATGGCGTCGGCGGAGCGGGCCACGTCCTGGGCGAGTTTCTTGGTGGCGGCCTGGAGGCCGCTGAAGGTCAGGTCAGGCATGGGCGTATCCCAGGTCGCGGTAGTAGTTGAGTTCGGCGGGGCCGTCGGGTGAGTCGGCGGCCGCGCGGTAGATGCCTGCGTAGCGGACGTCGAGGTTCGCGGAGACGGCCGAGCAGGCGTCGGCGGCGCGGTCGGCGCGTTTGACGACCTCGGCGGCCTTGGCCTCCTGCAGCTTGGAGGCTTCCTCGAGGCGGGCGAGTTCGGCGATGACTTTCTCGCCGCCCTTCTTCTTGGCGCTGCGGGCCTGCTCGAGGTAGTTGGTGATCTGTTTGGTCTGCTGCTGGGCGTGCGCCTGGTAGGTCTTGGCCCGTTCGGCGATCTTCGTGAGGGTTTCCTTGCGTCCGGCGAGGTTGCGCTGGTGGCCGGCGAGGTTGCGGACTTCGCCGCGGGAGATGAACTGCCGGTCGGCGCCGCCTCCGAGTTCGAGGTGGGTCGGGTTGGTGTTCTTCACCTGCACCGGGGTGGCGGGGGGTGCGGTCACCGGCGTCTCCTTCGGCTTCATGAGGATGGTGCGCGGGTCGGGCGGGGGCGGGGGCGTGGACGGTTTCGGGGGGATGGTCGGCTTGGGTGGGACCGGGGTGGGCGTGGGGGTGGGTGCTGCGGGTGGTGTCTGCTTGCGCTGCTGGCGGGCCTTGTCGAGACGCTCCTTCTCCTTGGCGGCCGCCTCCTTGATGTCGCTGCGCCCGTCTGCGACTCCGTCTCGCCAGGCGCCTACCTTGGCCTCGACACGACCGATGCGGGTGCCGTCGCGGTAGCCGGCCTCGCGGGCGGACTGGGTGTTGACGGTCGTCCCACCGGGGGCGGAGGCATGCTTGGGGTCGGTCTTTCCGGGCTCCGGGGCCTTCTTCGGGTCTGTGCTGCCGGTGCCGGGCTTGGTGGTGGTCTTGTCGCCGCCCTTGGTGTCGGGGTTCTTCTTCAGGTCGACGGGCTTGTCGCGGCCGGGGGTGGGCGCCTTCCCGGGTCCGGTGTTGGTGCCCGCACCTCCCCTGGGGCCGCCCGGTCCTCCGGGCGTACTGGGGGTCTTCTTCGGGTCGGAGGTCTTGGGTGTCTTCTCCCAGGGCCGCTCGCGGGTGGTGTCCTTGGGGAGCGTCTTGGCCGGGGGCTTGGTGTCCTTGCCGGTGGCCCCGGGCTGCTTGGCAGGGCTGGTGGATCCTGCGGAGCCGTTCGGGCCCCCGCCGGCCGGGGTCTTGCCGTCCTTGCCGGGCTTTCCGGCGTTGCCCTGCGGGCCGGCCTTGCCCGCCCCCGAGCCGCTGCTGCCGCTGCTTCCGGCGGGTCCGTTCTTCGAGCCCGTGGCGCCCGTGCCGCCCTTTCCCGGGGCGTTCTTGGGGTCGGTGTGCCCGGCGTTCTGCTTGCCCGCACCGGAGCCCGCAGACCCGTGGGATCCGCGGCCGCCTGCCGAACCGTTGCCGCGGCCCGCCCCGCCTCCCGTGCCGCTGCCATTGGACTTGCCGCCGCTGACGTGGTCCTTCTTCACAGCCGAGGTCTTGGTGTCGCTGCCCTTGGACGCGTTGTTGCTGGTGTTTGTGCCGGTGGTGCCGCCGACGAGCTTTTCGGAGCGGTTGACGGTGCTCGTGCGGGCCTCTTTGACCTGGAGGGCCTTGGCCTTCTCCTTTTGGATGTCGAGGGCCTTGAGGCGGGCCTGGCCGCCCTGGCGCCAGCGTTCGATCGCCGCGTGCGCGAACGCGCGCAGGACGCCCTTGTCGTGGCCGCCAGCGCTGGTGCTGTTGGTGCCGCCGTCGGCTGCCGGGGTGCCGCCGTCGTGGAAGTCGGCGCTGGAGCCACCCGGCCCGAGCATGGACGCGCCGTTGTCGTGCCCGTCGGCGGCAGTCTGGGGGGTGAGGTCGAAGGTGGGGCGGGCGGGGTCGACGGCGGCGAGGGCGCCGGCGAGCCATCCGCCTCCCGCGGCCGCGGGCTGGGGAATGCCGTTGGTAGGCGTGTGCGCGGGCGGCTCGGGGGCGCCGGAAGAGGCTGGAACCGTGTCACTCGCCATCAGAAAACGTCCTCACTCTCGGTAGTTGCTGCCTTGTTGCTGCCTGCTGGGAAAATCCGCGTTCCGCTGTTGCCGACTGTCTCCACGTGGGGGTTGTGGATGTTTCCTTGGTCAGCAGTAAGCAGGAAGCAACTACTCACGGTCACTGCTGGTAGGGGTTCGGGTAGATCACGTAGCCGTTTGGGGCGGCTTGCGGGGCGGGCTTGGTGGCCTTGCGGACGAACAGAATGGTGCCGATGACGAGGACGCCGGCGCCGATGAGGAGGCCTTCGCCGGCTCCTCCCCCGCTGCTGGTGGGCTGGCTGGAGGCGGTCTCCTGGAGGTCGTTGCCGGTCGCGGTGCTGGTGGCCGGGTACTGGTTTTGGCAGTCGGAGATGACGCCGGCGAGGGTCTGCCCGAGCTGCTTGCCGACCAGCTGCTTGTTGTCCTGGACGCAGGCGTCGATCTGCTTCTGACGTGCGGTTTCCTGGACGCTGACGGTCTTGGCTGCTTCCTTGCTGGCCTTGTCGAGGGCCTTCTGGCGCTGGAGGTCGATCTGGGCCTGCTGGATGGCGAGTTCCTTGGCCTTGACCTCGTTGGCGGCCTGGGTGGCGGCGTAGTGCTGGTAGCCGAGGAGGCCGCCGCCGGCGAGGACGGCGGTGATGACGGCGATGCCGGCCTTCCCGCGGGGCGTGAGCCCGGTCTTGACCGGGCGTCCGTGGGCCGGGGGTCCGTAGGGGTGGGGGTCGGTGTAGGAGGCCTGCGGGGCGTTGGCCTGCGGGTTTGCCTGGAAGCTGTGGTTGACGATGCCGTCGAAGGCGTGGTTGGGGTCGTTGTACTCGTTCATGGTCATTCTCCGTAGGTCTCGGCGAGGTGGATGGCCCGGTTGATGCGTTGGCGGACGTGGGTGAAGGTGCGTTCGTCGAGGTCGTTCCAGTGGAAAAACGGCTGGTCAACGCCGATTTCACGGAGGGAAAGCTGGAGGTAGTGGACGGCTCGTTCGCGGGCGGCGGGGGTGACGTGTCCGGCGCGCTGGAGCATGCTCTGGGCGCCGCGCATGCACATGCGGCCCGTCGGGGCGACGTCCAGGGACTTGCACCAGCCGTACTTCTCGAGCGCGGCCAGGACCTGCCGGAGGTGGGCGGACGGCTTCTGCGGGATGGGGTTTTGCCACCAGCCGAGGGCCTCGAGGCCGTCGCGAACCGTACGGGGGATGAGGCGCTGCCCCCAGGTGGGCGGGTCGAGGAGACCGGGCGGTGCCTGAACGGGCGCCGGGGAGACCGCCGGAGCGGGGGCGGGGACGCGCGTCGGCACCGCGGGCGGGGTGTCCGTCCGCGGGCGCGGCGTGCTGCGGGTCTCGGTCACGGTCTCTGGTCTCCCTGGTCTCGGTCTCAGGCGGTCTCTGCGAGGTACTGGTCTCGTGCGGTCTTCAGTCGCTTCGCGGCGGTCGCCTTGGGGCGCCCGGTGGTCTCGATCGCGTCGTTGAGGGAGACCTGCATCGCCCCGCCGCGAGACCTCATGAGGTCCAGCAGCTTGTTGGTCTCGGTCTCGCGGTCTCCGATCGGAGTGACGGCGGCGGTGGTCTCGCGGACGGTGGTCTCTGGGGTAGACCGGAGGTTGGAGACCGGGAGACCGGTCTCGGTCTCGCTGTCCCGGCGCGTGGTCTCGGTCTCGGTAGACCGGCCTCGGGTCTCGCGGACGGTCTCGGTCTCGGCGGTCTCACGGTTGCGGGAGACCGGGGTCTCGCTGGTCTCCAGAGACTTGGTCTCGCGGAGACCGGTCTCCAGCGGGCTGGTCTCCAGCCGCTCGAGGGAGACCGTGGTGGTCTCGAAGGCGTCGAGGGAGACCTCGGGAGCGGCGATTGGGAGACGGACCATCAGGCGGGCCCGGCGGTCGGAGACTTCCTCGCGCCGCTTGGCGACCGCCTCGTGCTCGGTGAGGGCGGCCTTGATGTGGGCGTCGATCGTCTTGCGGGACCGCCAGGGGTGGGCGAGCCACGCCCACTTGCCGAGGACGGGAAGGGTCTGGGCGACACGGCCGAGCTGGCGGAGGGTCTCGCGGTGGGCGTAGCGGTGGAACATCTCGAAGGCGAGCTCGGCGATGATCGGGGCGGCGGCGAGGATGACGGAGCCGACCGTGCCCCACTGCTCGAGCTGTCCGTGCTGCCAGTTCACCCACGCGCTGGTGCAGATCATGGCGAGCATGGCGGCGCGGGGGGCGAGGCCGCTGTCGGTGGTGACGGCGTACTTCTGGGAGAGCAGGGCGAAGAAGAGGGCGGCGATGTCGAACATGCCGCAGCCGAGGATGGCGATGGGCTGGGGGGCGGCGAGTTGCTGGGTGAGGAGGGTGTAGATGGACCAGGTGCCGACGGCGAGGGCGGCGGTCATGACGAGGACGAGGACGATGCGGATGGCCCAGTCGGAGGGGCTCTTGCCGTAGAGGAGCTTGTCGTACATGGGGTTGGGGGCGGTGTGGGGGGTGGCCCCGGCGTTGGGCAGGGGCTGCCAGGCCCCGTACACGGGGGCGGTGGGCGGCTGCGGGCCGGCCGGGGCGGTGGTCATCGGAATCGGTGTCCTTTCGGTACGTCGGAGCGGCGGGCGGGCTAGGTCAGGAGTTCTTGCGCTGGATGCGCTGGAGCTGGGCGGTGGACATGGTGGAGGCGATGCGGCGGGCTTCGGCCGCGTCACCGTTGTGGATGGCGGCGCTGAGGTCGCGGGCCTTGGCGCCTTCGGCTGCGGCGGCGATGACCTGGGCGGTGACCTTGTTGAGGTCTGCGGCGAATTCGTCGAGGTTGCGGGCCATGGCGGTGGTCCTTTCGGTGGTCAGGCGGCGGGCGTGAGCTGGGGGGTGGCGGTCTTGGCGCTGAGGCGGGCCTGGATGAACGCGTAGGCGACCTGGGCGTCGGCTTCGGCGAAGACGAGCTCGGATTCGAAGTCGGCGGCCGTCCAGGTGCTGGAGTCGTTGCCGTGGGCCTTGGCGAACTCGGTGCCGGTCTTGGGGCGGAGTTCTTCGGCGCGGCGGTCGCAGTCGGCGGCGTGGGCGCGGAAGTTGCGGGCGAGGCGGTGGCGGCCGTTTGCTTCGTGGCGGTCGGCGACGGCCCGGTATTCGCGGGCGGCGCGCTGGAGGCCCTGGGTGGTCTGCATGGGGGTCGGCTCCTCTCGGGTGGTGCGGGGTGGTGGGGGTGCTGGGCTTGCGGGGCGCCCGCCGGCCGGGGGGGGGGTCGGCCGGCGGGCTTCCGGCGAGTCCAGCGGGGTGGTGCCCGGCCGGATGGGGTCCGGCCGGGCGGGGCGGCTCAGACTTCGTCGAGGGGGATGCGGGGGGTCTCGTCGTCGCCGCCGTTGTTGCGGATGGTGCTGGGGTTCATGTGGTCCTCCGTGGTGGGGTTGTCCCGGCCGGCTGGTCGGGGTCGACACCCGCCCTGGTGGTGGGCGGGTCTCGGCGGCGGCCAGATGGTTGGGGGGCGGGGGCCCGGCCGTGTCGGCACCGTGCCGAGCCCCCGGGGCGGTCAGACCATGTCGAGGTACTCGTCGACCGCGTCCGTGTGACCGTGAAGCAGACGGCTGGCCTGTTTCAGCAGGCTGTGCTGTTCGATGCCGTTGGCGTCGGCGGCCGAGCCGACCAGGGTGGCGGCGGTCTCCCAGTCGTCGGCCTGGTTGATGCCCGCGTCCGCGAAGTGCCCGGCGGCGCATCCCATCTGGGCCGCCAAATCCGCCAGCGTGGTGGCCGCAGGCTGTTCGGAGACGGGCGTGATGTCGTTCGCGAACCAGCCAAGGAACAGCTCTGGAGTGACGAGACAGTGCCCGTCACAGCCGTCGCCGTCGTGGACGGTGCAGGTGTAGCGGTGGACGAGTTCGGTGGCCATTCGGTCGAGTCCTTCCGGTCAGTAGATGCGGTTGAGGGCGCTGCTGGAGGTGCGGGCGGCGTCGGCGACTTCGCGGTTCTGGGCGGCTACTCCGCGCTGGATGTCGGCGGCGTCGTGGTGGCCCTGCGAGTCGAGGTCGGCGGCGACCTGCTCAAGGCCGTTGGC
>NZ_JBSFHW010000065.1:0-46846 GCF_053597275.1 Streptomyces sp. NPDC001492
CTCACCTGCGACCCGGTCGGCGGCCTGGTCCAGATCCCCTGCATCGAGCGCAACGGCATGGCCGCGGTCAAGGCGGTCACCGCGGCCCGGATGGCACTCCGAGGCGACGGCCGCCACCACGTCTCCCTCGACAAGGTCATCAAGACCATGAAGGAGACCGGCGCCGACATGAAGGTCAAGTACAAGGAGACGGCTCGGGGCGGGCTTGCCGTCAACGTCATCGAGTGCTGAGAGGGCGGGCCGAGCCGCGCAGTTCGGGCAGCGCCCCATAGGGGCGCGGGGCCATGTCGATATGCGGCTCCCCCGCCGGGCGCGACCAGCCACGACGGCGCCGCAGGGAATCGACGGGACCAGGAGTTGAGGCAAGGGGACGTGTGGCGCACCCCCGGTGACGACTTCGCCCTGGCCGCCGGCTTCCTGGTGAGCGAGGGAGTCCTGGCCCGGGCCGAGGAGGTGGCGAACATCGTCTACTGCACGGGCGCCACCGTGGACGGCTCGAACACGTACAACGTCGTCGACGTGTGACTGGCCCCCCGGCGTACCCGTCCCCGACATCACGCTCGAACGGAACGTCTGCACCACCGCCTCCTGCGGACTGTGCGGCAAGGGAGCCTGGACGCCGTACGGACCACCGCGCGACCCGCCGATCGCCGACACGCCCCCGGTCCGCGTCACGCCCGCCCTGCTGTCCGCGCTGCCCGAGCAACTACGCGCCGCCCAGTGAGTGTTCGACCGCACGGGCGGCCTGCAAGCCGCCGCACTCTTCTCGCCCGAGGGCGAATTGCTGGACCTGTGCGAGGACGTCGGCCGGCACAACGCCGTCGACAACTGATCGGCCGCGCACTCCAGTCCGGCCGACTCCCGCTCTCCCAGAGCATTCTGCTGGTGTCCGGACGGGCCTCCTTCGAGCTGGCGCAGAAGGCCGTCAGGGCAGGCATCCCGCTGCTGGCGGCGGTCTCCGCGCCGTCCTCCCGCGCGGTGGACCTGGCGGCGGAGGCCGGACTCACGCTCGTGGGCTTCTTGCGCGGTGCCTCCATGGACGTGTACGCGGGCGAGCAGCGCATCGACCTCATCGCCGAGGCCGTGGCGTGACCCGGCGCCCCCCGCTGCACGGCGGCACCCTCCTCGCCCCGTCCCGCCCGGCGCCCGCAGCCGCCCCCGCCGCGTCGCCATGCTCGGCGTGCGCACCTCACCCCTGCACCAGCCCGGTACCGGCGACGCGGGCGGCATGAACGTCTACATCGTGGAGCTCGCCAAGCGCCTCGCCGCCATCGACATCGAGGTGGAGATCTTCACCCGGGCCACCTCCGCCGCCCTCCCGCCCGGCGTCGAACTCGCGCGCGGCGTCCTGGTGCGGCACGTGGCCGCCGGACCCTACGAGGGCCTGGCCAAGGAGGACCTGCCCGCGCAGCTGTGCGCCTTCACGCACGGCGTGACCCAGGCCTGGGCCGACCATCACCCCGGCCACTACGACGTGGTCCACTCCCACTACTGGCTCTCCGGCCAGACCCCCGAACCCGCGCACCGCGTGCTCGGCGAGACCCAAGTGGCCCGCGCAGCCGACCGGTTGACGGCGAACACCGACAAGGAGGCGGCGGAACTCCTCCACCACTACGACGCCGACACCGACCGGGTCCCGGTCGTCCACCCCGGCGTCAACCTGGAACGCTTCCGGCCCGACGCGTCCGGGGTGGCGCCCGGCCGGGCCGCGGCCCGAACCCGCCTCGGGCTGCCGGCGCACGCCCTCATACCCCTCTTCGCGGGCCGTATCCAGCCCTTGAAGGCGCCGGACGTGCTGCTGCGCGTGGTGGCCCGGCTCCTGGCGGAGCGGCCTCACCTGCGGGAGCGGATCGTGGTGCCCGTCGTGGGCGGGCCGAGCGGCAGCGGCCTGGCCAAGCCGGAGAGTGTGCAGAAACTGGCGGCCTGCCTGGGCATCTCCGATGTCGTCCTGTTCCGGCCGCCGGTCGGCCAGGACCAGCTCGCCGACTGGTACCGGGCGGCATCCGTCCTGGTCATGCCCTCCTACAGCGACTCCTTCGGCCTGGTCGCCGTCGAAGCCCAGGCCTGCGGTACCCCCGTGATCGCCGCCGAGGTCGGCGGCCACTGCGCCGCTTCGCCGACGATCCTGCGCTCTCCACCCGATTGGGTGAGACCGCCGCCCGCCACGCCCGCTCCTTCGGCCGGCACACGGCCGCGGCGGCGACGGCGGAGGTGTATACGGCGGCCATGCGCGAGAGCCGTCAGGCCGTTTGAGGGGCCGTCCCGCACGCCGCAGCCGTCTCCTGCCTCGCCGACGTCGACTCGTCGGAGGTACCGCCGTCCCTGACTGCAGTAGCGTCCTGCGCAAAGGACGCCTGCCCCTACTGCCGCACCAACCGCGGCAAGCCCGCGCGTGATCACCACGGCACCTGCGTGTGCGCCCGCGGACGGCGACCTGACGCGTGAGCAGTGGCGGCGGTATGTGCTTGGCGCGAGGCCACACAAATCCCGAACAGCGCCGCGCCGCCCATCAGAGTGGGCGGGCAGGTCGAGGCGGGTGATCCACAGGCTTCCGCCAGTGTGGCGAGGATGCGCTCGATGACCTCGGCTCCGACCTCCCGGCGCCAGTCCCCGTCCATGACCGCCACGTCGATCACCATCACGTCGACCTGACCGGCATCCGTCGGCAGTCGGCCCCCGATGGCCGTCATGTCCGGCGCGCGCTCCGCGAAGTGCACCTGGAATCCGGCCCGGGCGGCCGGCGCGAACCGGCCGACCTCGGGCACGAGCACCGCATCCGTCAGCGTCTCGCCATAGAGAGGGCCGGCTGCCGCACCCGCTTCGAAAATACCCCCCGGGGTACTCGTGCTACTGTCGAAATACATACCCCATGGGGTATTGCCTCGACGGAAGGGAGTGCCTCGTGTTCTTCGTCGACACGATCGAAGTGGCCGGCCTCGGCAACCGGAGCTATCTGGCGGGCGGCAGGCTCACGGCCGTAGCGGTGGATCCGCCGCGCGACATCGACCAGGTGATCGCGGTGGCAGCGCGGCGCGGCGTGCGGATATCGCATGTGGTCGAGACCCACGTGCACAACGACTACGTCACCGGCGGCCTGGAGCTGGCACGCGTCACGGGCGCCGCCTATCTGGTCCCGGCCGGCGCCAGGGTCGCCTTCGAGCGGGTGCCGGTTGGCGACGGGGATCGCACGGAGGTGGACGCCGACGGTGGGCTGGTTCTGCGCGCGGTGGCGACACCCGGACACACCCCTCACCACACCTCCTATGTGCTGGAGGAGGACGGCGCGGCGGTCGCGGTGTTCACCGGCGGCTCGCTGCTGATCGGCACGGTCGGACGGCCCGACCTGGTCGAACCGCGGCTGACCGAGCGCCTCGCCCGCGCCCAGCACGCCTCCGCGCACCGCCTCGCGGCCGAACTGCCCGACGAGACGCCCGTCCTGCCCACCCACGGCTTCGGCAGCTTCTGCTCCTCGGCCCAGGCGGAGGGCGCGGACACGACCATCGGCAAGGAGAAGGCGTCCAACGAGGCGCTCACCCGGGACGTGGACACCTTCGTCGCCGACCTGCTGGCCGGACTGGGCGACATCCCCGCCTACTACGTGCACATGGGCCCCGCCAACGCGGCGGGACCGGCCCCCGTCGACCTCACCCCACCCGCCGTCGCCGACGCCGACGAGATCGCCGCCCGGCTCGCGGCGGGGGAGTGGGTGGTGGACCTGCGCAACCGCGTCGCCTTCGCCGAGGGGCATGTCGCCGGCTCCGTCAACTTCGAGGCCGAGGGGCAGCTCGCCACCTATCTGGCCTGGCTGATCCCGTGGGGCAAGCCGCTGACGCTGCTGGCCGAGTCGGCCGGACAACTCCTCGCCGCCCAGCGCGAGTTGGCCCGGGTGGGCATCGACCGTCCGGCCGCCGCGGCCACCGGCGATGCGTCGGACTGGGTGCGCGCGGGCGAGACCCCGGTCTCCTTCCCGCGCGCCACGTTCGCCGACCTGTCGGACCGCCTGCGCGACGGGGACGGGCACGTGGTCGTGCTCGACGTCCGGCGGGAGAGCGAACGCGCCGGCGGTTTCGTGGAGGAAGCCGTCCACATCCCCGTCCATGCCCTGCACCGTCGGCTCGACGAGGTCCCCGACGGCCAGCTATGGGTGCACTGCGCCGGCGGTATGCGCGCCGCGATCGCGGCATCCCTGCTGCACGCCGCCGGACGGGACGTCGTCGCAGTCGACGACACCTTCGACGCCGCGGAGAAGGCCGGACTGACCATGGGGAGCGGACCGTGTCGCTGAACCTGTTCAGGCGCCGACCCGGCCGGGTCGATGCGCGGCTGGCCGCGGAGTGCACCGGGCACGTGGACGGTGTCCCGGCGGAGCGGGATGCCGTACTGCTGGACGTCCGTGAGTCGTACGAGTGGCAGGCGGGCCACGCCCCGGGCGCGGTGCACATCCCCCTGTCCGCGCTGGCGGCGGGTGCGGCACTGCCCGAACGGGTGGCGGGCCGGCCCTTGATCGTCATCTGCCGCTCGGGCAACCGGTCCCGGCAGGCGGCCGAACTCCTGACCGCTCGGGGCGCCGACGCCGTGGACGTCATCGGCGGGATGCGCGACTGGGCCCGGCTGGAGCTGCCCGTGGTGGACCGGCGCGGCGAGAGCGGAACGGTGGCGTGAGCGTTCTCGTACTCGCCCTGGTGTCCGGTGCCGTCATCGGTGTGGCGCTCGGTGCGCTCGGCGGAGGCGGCAGCGTTCTGGCCGTCCCCGCCCTGATCTACCTGCTCGGGTTCACCCCGGTCGCGGCCACCACCGCCAGTCTGGTCATCGTGGCCGTCACCACGGCCACGGCGCTGCCCGCACACGCCCAGGAGGGGCATGTCCGCTGGCGTACGGGACTGCTGTTCGCGGCCGCGGGCATCGGACCCGCCATGCTCGGCGGGCTCGTGGCGGCACGGCTGCCGGCAGCCGTAGTCACCGCGGCCTTCGCCCTGGTGGCGCTGGTCGCCGCGGTGCGCATGCTGCGCCCGCGGCCCGGCCCGCCCGCTGCCGTCCGTACGGTCCGGCCCGGCCGGGCGGCAGCGGCGGGGGCCGGGCTCGGGGCGGTCACCGGGGTCCTCGGAGTGGGCGGCGGCTTCCTGGCCGTACCGGCCCTGGTGGGTGTCCTCGGGCTGCGCATGCGGGCGGCGGTGGGGACGAGCCTGCTGGTCATCACTCTCAACTCGGTCGCCGCCCTGGCGCTCCGCGCCGGCACGGCCGACGGACTGGAGTGGGCCGTCATCGGACCGTTCGCCGGGGCCGCCGTTCTCGGAGCATGGGACGGCAAACGCCTCGCCGCAAAGGTGTCGGGGCAGGCGCTTCAGCGGATCTTCGCCCTGGTACTGCTGGGGGTGGCCGGTTTCATGCTGATTGGCTCAGCTGTGTGAGGGCCGCCGACGCGTGCGGCCTCCTCACGCCAGTGACAGGAACAGCTTCTCCAGGCGGGCGCGCATCTGCTCGACGTCCTCGCCGTTCCTGCGGCTGGACTCGACGTCGGTCAGGCACTGCTGCAGACCGGTGGCAATGATGGCGAAACCCGCCCGGTCCAGGGCTCGGGAGGCCGCGGCGAGCTGAGTGATGACGTCCTCGCAGTCACGCCCCTCCTCGATCATCCGGATCACACCGGCGATCTGGCCCTGAGCGCGACGCAGCCGGTTCAGCACTGCTTTGAGTTCCGCACCCGCGAGCTCCATGTCCACGACGACTCCTCCGTCAACCTATACCCCTAGGGGTACTGTACGTCCCGGTTCGGGACGGCGTCGAACACCAACGAACTCAGAGCTCAACAAAGGATCACAACTGCCGTGACCGCTTCCCCCGTTCCCTCCGCCCTCGCCCCCGATCAGGTCCATGGCCTGCTCCACCAGCTGACGGTCATCGATGTGCGCACGCCCGGCGAATACGCCGGCGGCCATCTGCCCGGAGCCCTCAACATCCCCCTCTATCAGATCCGCCGCGCCCTGCCCGACATCCGACAGGCCGCCGAGCGTGGCGACGTCCTGGTCGTGTGCGCCTCCGGGGCCCGCTCGCAGAACGCCTGCACACTCCTTGCCGAGCAGGGCATCCCGGCGGCGACGCTGACCGGCGGCACCGGCGCCTGGGCCGCCGCGGGCCGCGATCTGCACCGGCCGGCGACCCGCAAGGCCCGGGCCGCCTGGGGCATGGAGCGCCAGGTGCGTTTCACCGCGGGCACGCTGATGATCCTGGGACTGGCACTCGGCCTCCTCGTGCACCCGGCCTTCCAGCTCGTCTCGGCGGCCATGGCGGGCGGCCTGGTCTTCTCCGCGCTCACCGGCACCTGCGGCATGGCGGCCCTGCTCGGCAGGCTCCCGCACAACCGGCCCCGCCCGGCCGACCTCGACGCCGCGCTGACGGCGCTGCGCAGCCGCTGACCCGTCCCGGTCGAGACCGTGCGTCGGCCGGCCCTGACCGTGCCGCCGGTACGCCGCGCGAGCGGATGCCGAACGTCTTGGCGGCACCGCCCAGCGCCGCGAGTCCGAGGCCGGGGACCGCCTCCGAGCCGATGGCCGGCGGGAAGGATGCGATCTCCTGGCGCCAAGGCCCCGGGAGACCGGGACCACTCCGTTAGTCTGACAGTGGAGGTGGTCAAGTGGCCGAAAACACAAGGGAGTTGGCGGATCCACCGGAATCCACGACCGTCGTCGTGATCGGCGCGGGCCCGGCCGGTCTGACCGTCGCCAACCTGCTGCGACGCAGCGGCATCGACTGCATCGTCCTGGAACGCCGCAGCCGCGCCTACGTGGCGCAGCGTCAGCGGGCCGGCATCGTCGAAACCCGCGCCGTGCGGATGTTCGACTCCTGGGGGCTGGCCGACCGCGTCCTGGGCGGCATCCCCTACGACGGCATCCTGGAGCTCAGGGTGGACGGCGAGAGCCACCTGGTGTCCGACAACGACGGCTCCGAAGGCCCCCGGGCGCGCCTGTGCCCCCAGCAGGTGCTGGTCCAGAAGCTGACCGCCGCCTACCTCGACGACGGCGGCGATCTGCGCTTCGAGGCCGCCGACGTCTCCCTGCACGACCTGACCGGCGACCGCCCGACCGTCCGCTACCGCACCGCCGAGGGCGCCCTCCGCGGCATCACCTGCGCCTTCGTCGCCGGCTGCGACGGCGACCACGGCATCAGCCGTACCGCCGTCCCCGACGGTGCCCTCACCGCGTACGCCCAGGACCACGGCATCGGCTGGCTCACCGTCCTCGCCGACGCCCCGCCTCCCGCTCACCCGCTCCTCGCCGTCAGCCCGCAGGGTTTCGCCGCCCACTTTCCCCGCGGCCCGCACACCAGCCGCTACTACCTCCAGTGCCCGCCCGACGACCACCCCGACGCCTGGCCCGACACCCGCATCTGGGAAGCCCTGCGCACCCGGCTCGCCGACCCCGCCCTCACCGCCGGCCCGATCACCGACCGCGAGACCTTCCGCCTCCGCAGTCTCGTCCACGACCCCATGCAGTACGGCCGCCTCTACCTCGTCGGAGACGCCGCCCACATCGTCTCGCCCATGGGCGGCAAGGGCATGAACCTCGCCCTCCACGACGCCGACGTCTTCGCCCGAGCCGTCCGGGACTCCGTCCGCGACCACGACGACACCGCCCTGCGCAGCTACTCACAGCGCTGTCTGCGCCGTGTCTGGAACGACCAGGAGTTCTCCCACTGGCTCACCCGCACCCTCCACGACGCCGGCGACGACACCGCCTCCGGCCCCTTCCACCGCAACCTGGCCCGCGCCCGCCTCGACCGCCTCCTCACCTCACCCACCGCGGCCCGCGCCTTCGCGGAACTGATGACGGGGCTGGACCCCGCTCAGGCGTGAACTGGGTTCATCGCTCATGGACTCGGCTTCCCTGCTTCTCCCTCTGCGCGATGAACTCCATGCGTTCCGCGCCTGCCTCGACGGCGACCTGTCCGTACCGATGGAGCACTGCGCGGGGTGGACGCTGCACGACCTGGCGGAGCACCTGGGCACTTCGAATGAGTGGGCGGCAACCGCCGTGACCGAACAGCACGGCGACCACGACCCCGCACCCGCTCCCCGCGATCCGGCAGAGCTGGTGCGATGGTTCGAAGAGACGTCGCAGAGGCTGCTGAAGGTCCTGGACACGGACCCGGCGGCGAGTGCCTGGACGTTCCATCCGCCCCACACGGCCGGGTTCTGGCAGCGGCGCCGCGCTCTGGAGGCGCTCGTGCACCGGTGGGACGCCGAGCACGCGCTCGGTGAGGCGCGCGCTCGACCCCGAACTGGCAGGTGAAGGCGTGGCGGAGGTCTTCGACACGATGGCGCCGAGGCAGCTGGCGCGGGGCCGTGCGCAGCCGCCCCGGAGCGGACTGCGCCTTGCGGCCACGGACATCGGGGCTTCCTGGACCCACGGCCCCGGAACCCCCGCAGCCGCGCTGTCCGCCACCGCGGAACACCTCCTGCTTCTGCTGTGGGGCCGTATGCCCGGCATGAGCGAGGCATTCAGCCGGAGTGGGGACCGGCAGGCCGGTCTGGCCGTCCTGGCGGCCGGCGCCCTGAAGCAGCGATATCTGCTCGCCCCGCACAACTGTGAACTGGCACGCTGCCTCCCATGGACCGTGCGGAGGTGCTGCTCATCGGAGGGCGGGCCGGAGTCGGAAAGACGACGGTGGGGTGGGAGGTGTCCGCGCTGCTGCGGGCCGCCGCGGTCGCTCACGCCATCATCGACGGCGACTTCATGGGCCAGGTGCACCCGGCCCCGGAGGGCGATCCGCATCGCGCGGAGATCACCGAGAGCAATCTGACCGCGGTGTGGGCGAACTACGCCCGGCGCGGCTACCGCCGTCTGATCTACACGAACACGGCGAGTGTGCTCCCCGAGGCGGCGGGCATGTTCGAGCGCGCCATGGGGGCGGAGGTGCGGGCCGTACGGGTCCTGCTCACCGCCACCGATGCCACCGCCCGGGAGCGGCTGGTACGGCGGGAACTCGGCTCGGAGCTGGAAAAGGAGCTTGAGAGCAGCGCCCGCAAGGCCCGGCTCCTGGACCGGCGGGCCCCCGCGGGAGCGGTGCGTGTCATGACGGACGGACGCACCGTCGGCGACATCGCGCGCGAGGTCGTTGCCCTCACCGGCTGGGCGGGACAAGGGAGTTGACCCCGTCCGCGGAGCCCCCACAGCCGTCGGGTCGCGCCGAAGGGTGGGGCACATGAGCATCGACCGTGTTGCGCTGCGTCCGGTGGCCGAGCCCGACCAGTCCGCCATGGAACGCTTCCCGAGGGCATCTGATGGTGGTGCGCGGCGAACCGGCCTGAGCACGGCACAAAGAAAGCAAGGGCAAGGAGGTTGGTCACTCCTTGCCACTCTCAACGTATAGCGCAGTGGGGGGCTTGCGGCAAGGCCCCGGTCGTGCCGCACAATCGCACGCCGAGGCCGGCAGCTGCGAAGTTGGGAGTTCCACGTAGTGCGTGTTCTGTCTGGTGACATGACCCCCCTGACCACCCGTGCGTTCGACCTTCCCGACCGACTCGCCCACAAGGCCGACCCCACCCTGATCGCCGGCGACGAGCAGCACTTCGCGGCGATCGCGGAGAGCCTCGAGCAGACGATCGCCGAACTGTCCGCCCGTCTCGAAGCCGAGCTCAAGGGGCCCGGCGGCATCGGCCGGCAGGCCATGGACCGGGACACGGAGGTGCACCGGCTGACCGGCCGGCTGCGCGCCCTGCGCCGCTTCGGCCTGGACCTGTGCCTCGGGCACATCGTGGCCGCGGACGACCCCGAGCCCGTCTACATCGGACGACTCGGCCTGACCGACAGCACGGGGCGTCGCCTGCTGCTCGACTGGCGCTCTCCCGCGGCCGAGCCGTTCTTCGCGGCGACCCACGCCAACCCGATGGGCCTCGCCAGCCGCCGCCGCTATCGCTGGACCCGCGGCCGTATCAGCGACTACTGGGACGAGGTGTTCACCGCCGAAGGGCTGGAAGGGCGCGCCGCGCTCGACGACCAGTCGGCGTTCATCGCGAGTCTGGGCAGCAACCGATCGGCGCGCATGCGGGACGTGCTCGCCACCATCCAGGCCGACCAGGACGCCATCATCCGGGCGGGATCACGCGGCGCGCTCGTCGTCGACGGCGGTCCCGGCACCGGCAAGACCGTCGTCGCCCTCCACCGCTCCGCCCACCTCCTCTACTCCGACCCCCGCCTCGGGCACCGTCGGGGCGGCGTTCTGTTCGTCGGCCCGCACCGCCCCTACCTGGACTATGTCGCCGACGTCCTGCCGAGCCTCGGCGAGGAGGGCGTGCAGACCTGCATCCTGCGGGACCTCGTCGACGAGGGAGCCGACGCGAGCGTCGAGACCGACCCCGAGGTGGCCCGTCTGAAGTCGTCGGCGGAGATGGTGAAGGCGATCGAGAAGGCCGTCCGGTTCTACGAGGAGCCGCCCGCCGAGGGGATGACGGTCACCGTCGACCGGACCGACGTCCGGTTGACCGCCGGGGACTGGGCCGAGGCCTTCGACGCGCCGGAACCCGGCACCCCGCACAACGAGGCGCGTGAGCAGATCTGGGAGAAGCTGGTCACGATCCTGGAGGACGGATACGACGGCGACGACCTCCCGCCGGAGCAGTTCCGCAGGGCGCTACGGCAGGACAGGGAGCTGGTGGGGACCCTCAACCGGGCGTGGCCGCTGCTCGAAGCGGCCGACCTGGTCGGAGATCTGTGGTCGGTGCCGGCCTATCTGCGGATGTGCGCGCCCTGGCTGAGCCGCGAGGACGTCCGCACGCTGCAGCGGGCGGATGCCCAGGCCTGGACGGTGTCCGATCTGCCGCTCCTGGACGCCGCTCGGCAGCGGCTCGGCGACCCGGAGACGGCCCTGCGCAAGCGGCGGCACGCGGCCGTCATCGCCGCCCAGCGCGAGCGCATGGCGCAGGTCGTGGACAACCTCATCGACGCGGTGGCCGATTCCGGTGCCGACGGTGATGACGGCGAAGGCCTGGTAAGGATGTTGCGCGGCCAGGACGCCAAGGTCAGCCTGGTCGACGAGGCCGAACTGAGCACCGCCGAACCGGACCTGCTCGCCGGTCCGTTCGCGCACATCGTCGTGGACGAGGCGCAGGAACTGACCGACGCGGAATGGCAGATGCTCCTGCTGCGCTGCCCGTCCCGGAGCTTCACCATCGTCGGTGACCGCGCCCAGGCCCGGCACGGGTTCTCGGAGACATGGCAGGAACGGCTGCGGCGGATCGGGCTCGACCGGGTCAGTGTGGCCTCCCTCAGCATCAACTACCGCACGCCGCAAGAGGTCATGACGGAAGCGGAGCCGGTCATCCGGGCCGTGCTCCCGGACGCCAACGTGCCGACCTCCATCCGCAGCAGCGGCCTCCCCGTGGTACACGGCACTGTCCCGGAACTGGACTCGATCCTGGACACCTGGCTCGCCGCGCATGCCGAGGGAATCGCCTGCGTCATCGGCGATCCCACGTTCCAGGCGACGCCCCGGGTCAAGTCGCTGACCCCGGCACTGTCGAAGGGGCTCGAGTTCGACCTGGTCGTCCTTGTCGACCCGCAGGCGTTCGGCACCGACGTCGAAGGAGCGGTCGACCGCTATGTCGCCATGACCCGAGCGACGCAGCAGCTTGTCATCCTCACACCCTGAAAACCTTTGACGGGCCGTCGGGGATCTCGCCCCTGCCACCCTTGGCATAGCAATAAAAACCAGGGCAAAATCGGGCAGGAGGTGCGCGGCTCCCGGTCGTCTGGAGCCGTCGAGGCGCCTCGCGGAACAGGCCCGTGGGAGACATGGATGGAGTGGCTGGTCTCGCTGGTGGGCGTCGGACTGGTCCTGGCTGTCCTGCGGGATCTGTTCCACACGCTCTGGCACCCCACCCGCCACGGAGGCATCAGCCGACTCGTCATGACGAGGATGTGGCGACTGGCCCGGGGCTCGCGGCTGCGTCCCCGCCTGCTCGGGCTCGTCGGGCCGCTGGCGATGGTGACGGTGGTGGGGCTGTGGGCCGTCATCATCATCATGGGCTGGGCGATCATCTACTGGCCCCATATGCCGGACGCGTTCACGCTCACCCCTGGCTCACGAGCGGCCCAGCAGCCGGCGCTCCTCGACTCGATCTACCTGTCCCTGGTCACCGTCGCCACCCTCGGCCTGGGGGACATCACGCCCGGCGAAGGGTGGCTCCGCCTGGTCTCCCCGCTGGAGGCCCTCGTCGGCTTCGCCCTCCTGACGGCCACGGTCTCCTGGGTGCTGGAGATCTACCCCGCATTGACCCGCAGACGGGTCCTGGCCATCCGGCTGTCGCTGCTGCACCGCTCGGCACCGACGGCCGAGCACATCGACGGCGTGGCCGGTGCGGTGCTGCTGGACAGCCTGGCCACCGAGGTCGTACGCGTCCGCGTCGACTTCACCCAGTACGCCGAGGCCTACTACTTCCACGACGGGGAGGACCGCTCGTCCCTGGCGGCCGTCCTCGGCTACGCCGTCGCCCTTGCCCGGCAAGGGCAGGCGGCCCGACGGCCGGACGTGCGACTGGGCGGGGACCTGCTCGCGGGCGCTCTGGACGACCTCGCCACCATTCTCGACCAGCGCTTTCTGCACGTCGACGGCACCACGACGGAGGTCTTCGCCGCGTACGCCGCCGACCACGGCCTTGAAGCCGCGCGGCCCTGATCGCTGCGGGCATGGCGAAGGCGGTGCCGTAGCGGATACGTTTTGTATCGCTGCGAGAAAGCGTTTGCCATACGCGGACACGCCGACGGGGTACAGCCCGACCACACTGTCCCTCACGAAGCCCCGGCCGCCCCGGCTCAGGTGGTTCAGCCGGCGTAGACCTTGCCCTGCTTGACCACGTAGTGCGCCGGCTGGGAGCAGCCGATGGACGGGGTGATCAGCAGGCTGACGGTGAGGGGCGCGGGCTCCATGCTCGCGGTCGAGAACTCGCAGACGGACCGGCTGCCGGTCAGCGGGTACCAGAACCATCCGTCGACCTCGCCCACCGTGACCCGGTCGGACTCCTTCCACCTGCCGCTGTCGTGCGTGTAGACCTGCAGCCGCACCGAGGCGGCGTACTCGTCCTGGGTCGAGCGCAGCGCGGTGAGCGTGATCTTGTAGTCGCTGCCGAGGACGGACGAGGCGATCTGCTGTGTCTGGGGCGCTGCGGCTTCGGCGCCGGAGGCGGTGGCGCCGGCGGTCCCGAGGACGCCCGCCAGCAGAAGGGTGACGCCCGCGGTCGCGGCGCGACGGGTGCGGTGATTGCGGAGCAGGTTCATGTTTTCCCCCGTGGGGTCGAGTGCTGCGGTTCGTGCGGTCGCCGCGATGCTTCACGGCCACGCCGCGCCGACGATGTTCGGCCCTGCGGCGGCGGGGGAGAAGCATTTCGAATGTGCTCGAATCACGGGCAGCTCGTGGACCACGGCGGCTCCGCCGGAGCCGCCGCCACAGCGGCGACTCCCGCTAAGGGGTGCCGCCGACGGCCTGGCCCGTCTGCTGCAATTGTCCTCCGTCTCCGTCCAGGAGCCGGTGGCCCATGAGCGTCGCCGAGTGCCGCACGTACTGTCCCTCGCGCCGGCTCGCCACCAGCCCTCCGTCCCGGAGTACGGCGAGCTGGTAGCTGGCGCTGGGCAGGCCGATGCCGACAGCCGTCGCCACCTCGGAGGTGGTCCGGGGGCCGCCGCGGGCCACCTCGGTGAGGACCGAGGCCCTGGTGCGGCCCAGAAGGCGGTCGAGTGGGTTGTCTTTGAAGGTGGTCGAGTCGAGCGGCCGTGCGGTGACCGGGTAGACCAGGACCGGGCCGAGGGCCGGATCGGCAAGGGCGGTGGGCCTGCGCCAGCAGAAGTAGGAGGGGAGCAGAAGCAGCCCACGGCCCTCCAGATGGAGGTCGCGGTGGGTGGGGTACTCCACTTCCAGGACGGGCGCCCGCCACCGGGCGAGCGGCCGCAGGCTCTCCAACAGGGCCAGGACACCACCGTCGAGGAGGACACGAGAACGCAGGTCGACCTCGTCACGGATGGCTCTGCGGGCATGGGCCCAGCGCGGTTCGAGCAAGGTCGTGGCGGAGATTTCGAGGGACCTGGCCAGAGATCGCAGACCACGGTCTCCCGGTCGGCCCAGCGCCGTGGTCCATCCGGGGAGGGGACGCGCGGCAGCGAGCCTGCCCAACTCGTGCCGCAGCCGGCCGGGAGGGGTGGCCTGTATCTCCTCCAGGGCCGCGGGCAGACCTCCCTCCAGGACGGTCGGGGTGAGGAAGTCGGGGATGTATCCGAAGGGCGGGACGAGTGTCTGCAGCGTGTGCAGGGCACGGCCGGCCACCGGGTCCGTGGCGAGCCGTTCCCGGACGGAGCGACGCCATGCCCCGAACTCGAGCGGTCCCTGGTGTGTGACCAACCGGCAGGCGGCGCAGACGAGTTCCCACAGGGGGTCGGGATGCCGTGCGATTCGGATGTTCTGTAAGTCGGTGGTGGTGAAATGGATACGGAGCATGCGGCCTCATTCGCGGACAGTGGGGGGTTGGCCGAGGGCGAAGAGCGCTGAGCGTCATCATGGGGGACGACTGACAAGTACGGTGCTTGGTTGCGGCGTTGAGCCCGATGTACGGGAGATCGGCTGGATGCCGCCGTACTCGGCTGCCCGCACCGGGCACGCCGTGTCGCACCGTGAAGTGCCGTGCAAATCCTGTGGAAGTGGTGTCAGTGGGGGCGTTTGTGCTGCACCGGACGATCACGCGGCACCAGGGGAAGGTGCGGCATGCGCCTGACCCGTGCCCGCGCGCTGCGCGAGGGGGAGGATCTCAAGGCCGCCACGGCGGAGTGCGTCGCCCTCGCGGCCGAGTCGGCCGACTGGGACGACGACCCGGGGAGCCATGCCATGATCGCCGCTGAGACGGCCGTACTCCTCGGGGAGTCGGGCGAGTTCGCGCGGGCGCGCGAGGCAGCAGAGCAGGCTCTCGCCGCCCGAGGCGCGTACGAGGACGCCCTGGCCGCCTTGGACAAGGCCCTCGAGCTGCTCGGCGAACCGGGAACGGACGACGGGCGGGCCGGCGAGTGGGCCGAGTGCATCCGCCTCGCGGCTGCTGTCGAGGGCCTCTACCTGGAACGCCCGGCGCCCGTCCGCACCCGCCTCGACGCGGCGATCTCCGCCTGACCGCCCTCGGCCGCACGGAGGAGACCGAACCGCTGACCTCTCTGGCGGACCGGCTGCGCGACGAGGAGGTCAGGCCCGGTTGAGCCGTGCGGCAATTCCGTGACCGATCAGCAAATACAGAAGCGCCGGAAGACCGTAATTGAGGATGACGCGTAGACCCTCGGTGTTCATCGTGAAAATGTCCTGTGACCATCCGGCCAGCCAGTCCGACATTCCGTGCACGAACTTGACGAATACATTCGCCTGGTTCGCGTCGAGCAGGAACAGCAGAATCCACAGGACCAGCAGTCCGGCCGCCGTGTCGGCGATCGTGCAGATCGTCAGTGCCGCCCGCCGGCCGGCGGCCTGACGTTGCGCGGAGCGGTCCGGCCCCGGGGGCTGCTGGTATGTCTGGTATCCGGAAACCGGGTCTGTGTTGCTCACGAGAAATTCCGATCTGACGAGTTGTCGTGGTGGCACGGTCGCCCGAGGCGTCTGAATTTGAATCGAGGGTTTCCTACGCCTCTGTTCTTCAGCGCCTCGCCGACGTCGCCGCGTTACACCTCCTTCCGCGATGTCCCCATAATGGTTCCTTTACGACAGCGGCCCGAGGATCTCCTGGGACTCGACGAGCCCCTGGTCGCTGGGTGCCTTGCCGTCGGCGAAGACGCGGGCGGTCTGGCGGGCCCGGAATTCGAGGTGGGCCTCGGCGGGCTTGGCGTAGCCGTAGCGGGCGCGGGCCTTTGCGGGCGTCAGTACTTCCTCCGTGCGGGGAGGGATGCCGAGCTTGATCGGCGCGATCACCGCAACCGTGGAGGGCGAGAGCCGCGCCAGCAGTCGCAGCTCGGCCTTGGGGCTCATGTGGGCGAGCCCGAAGGCCGTTTTCATGACGGGCACGATGAGTGTGTCGAGGAGACGCGACTGCCGGATCCCCGCCATCTCACGCATCCAGCGCGGCAGGGTGGCGGTCGTGGCGATCCGTTGCGCCTTGGCGACAGCCAGGCTCGCCGGCTTTGCCCACCATGGTGTCGGCGGCAGTACGAGCTCGCTCCTCAGCAGGTGGTTCATGGCCTGCCGGGCGATCGGGCTGGCGGAGAGCCGCGGGCGCATGTCCTCGAAGTACGCCCGGACGCCGTCACGGCTGCGGGGGACGTCGTCGGGGGAGCAGGTCTGCAGTTCCGCGGCGAGCGCGCAGGCCTCCCAGTACTCCTGCTCCTCCTGTGCGGTGAGCTTGCCGGGGCCGTACTTCTCGTACGCGTAGAGGATCGAGTGCCACCCGGTGAGCTGGATCCACAGCTGCGAGGCGGGGTCGTTGGCGTCGTAGGTCCCGCCGCCGTGGGGCAGTTCGCCGATCGCCTTGGAGTGGACCTTGACCAGGACGTCGGCGGCCTTGCACACGTCCCGGGAGCCGGCGAAGGCGACCATGGCGAAGTAGCGCAGGGTGCGGTCGTAACGGGTGCGGGGGCGGCGGTAGATGCCCTGGGTCGCGTGGACGGCGGCCACCAGCGGCGGGTCGAGTTCCTCCACCACCACGGCCCGCTGAAAACCGACCGTCGGCGCGGTCGGATGGCTCCAGACCTTCCACACCACCGAACCCGGGCCGAAGAAGCCGTAGTCCTCGTGCGGCTCGACCTCGCTCCACTTCGACTTCGACCTGGCCATGGAGCCGCTCCTCATACGTCCGCGGCCTGCGCCGCCCTCGATTACGACACTACTGTCTTAAATTAAGACACGCATGTCGTAAGATGCCAAGGTGTCAGCACCCCCCGCTTCGCAAGACAGGCCGCGCAAGCGACGCCCCTACGCCCCGCGCGTGCCGCTCGCACAGCGCCGCGAGCAGCTGCTCGACGCGGCCCTCGCCGTGATCGTGAGCGACGGCTACGACCGGGTCTCCATCGACGCCGTGGCGAAGCGGGCCGATGTCGCCCGGTCGGTGGTCTACGGCGCCTTCGAGAACCTCGACGCCCTCCTGATGGCGCTGCTCGACCGGCAGCAGGCCCGTGCCTTCGGGCGCCTGCTGGAGACCATCCCGAGCGCGCAGGACCTGCGCGACCCCGCCGCGTTCGTCTCCGAGGCGGTGCGCCGGATGTCCGCGATGCTCCGCGAGGACCCCGACACCTGGCGACTGATCCTGCTGACCCCCGGCAACATGCCCACGGTCGTCCGCGACCGTATCGAGGCGGACCGCGAGTGGTTCCGGCGCCGAGTCCAGGAATGGATCTCCGTCGTCCTGGCGGACAGGGGCGGCCCGGCGCTCGACCCGCAGGTCGTCGCCCACGCCCTCGTCGCCTGCGCGGAACACTTCGGCCGTATCGCGCTCACCGATCCCGGCAGATTCGACCCGCCGCACCTCGTCGACCAGGTGCGGGTGCTCCTCGGCGCCCTCTGGCCGCCGGTGCGGTGACGGCACATCAGCGCGGCTTCAGGCCATGACGTGGAGAACGGCCCAGCTGGTGGTCCTCTCGGGGTGACGGGAGATTCCGTGCCGGGTGGCGAGGGCCGCGATGATGCCGGTCCCGCGGCCGTTTTCCCGGTGTTCGGCGAGGTGGGGATCGTCGGGCGCGGAGCGTCGTCGACACACCGGTCCCGCGTCGGTGACCTCGATGCGGAGCCCGCGGCAGGTGCCGTCCTGCGGCATGGACAGCCGCAGCACGGCAGGCGGCAGTGCGTGGACGATCGCGTTGGTGGTCAGCTCCGAGATCACCAGGAGGGCGTCGTCGGCCGTCGACGTCGGAACCCGCCAGCGGGCCAGAACGGTGCGGGCCCGTCGGCGCACGGCGGAAACGGCCTCGGGGATGTGCGGCACCCAGAGGTCCTCGGTCCGCGAGGGCGGCCGTGTTCCGGTGTCAGGCGTGTGCGCGGCGGGAGTGCTCACCTCGGTCACCTTCACTGATCTCTGCTTCTGGTGTCGCCGAGCGGCAGCCGGTTCGTGCCGCCGGCGGCCTCAGGGTCACTCGGCGGTGGCGAGGATCTGGGCCAGTGCCGTGACGGCCTGTTCGGCGTCGGGGCCTTCGGCGCGGACGGTCACGGTGCTTCCGAGGGTGGCCCCGAGGCCCATGACGGCGAGTACGCCGGTCGGATTGACCGTCCGGTCGCCGTACTCCAACTGGATGGCACTGGTGAAGGTCGCTGCCGCCCGGGCGAGTTGACCCGCGGGGCGGGCGTGGAGAGGGGCGGGCAGCACGACGGCCGCCTCCTGCCTGGCTGCGGTCGTGGTGGTGGGCTCAGAGCTTGTGGACATGACGGGCCTCCTTGGCGGCGTCGGCGACGGCCTTGAGGTCGGCGCCGGATGCGGCGGTGACGACGGCTGCGACGGCTCCTTCGACGAAGGGGGCGTCGACGATCAGCACGTCGGGGTGGGGGTGGTCCTCCAGGACGGTGCGGGCGGTCAGGACGGAGCTGCCCAGGTCGGGCAGGACGACGACACCCTGACCGCGGTCGACGCTGCGGATGGCGGTGAGGACGAGGTCGTAACTGGTGCCGATCCGGCCGTCGTCGGTGCCTCCGGCCGTGGCGAGGGGGACCGTGTCGGAGCCGATCTGCTCCGCCAGCAGGCGAAGGCCCGCCGCGAGCTCGGCGCTGTGGGACACGAGTACGATGCCGACAGATGCGCTCATGAACAGCTAACCTAGATGTCGGAACGGCGTTCAGCAATAGTGAACCGAGGAGAATTTTTCGATGGTGCAGGCCGTGCAGCGAGCGGTGCAGATACTGCGGGAGCTCGCGTCCACCGGTCCGCGGCTCGGGGTGACGGAGCTGGCCGACCGCCTGGGCGTGGCCAAGCCGACCGTGCACGCGCTGTTGCGCACGCTGGAGGCCGAGGGTCTTGTGGTGCAGGACCGGGACAGTTCGAAGTACCAGCTCGGCCCGGAACTGGTGCAGCTCGGCAATGCCTACCTGGACACCCAGGAGCTGCGCACCCGCTCGCTGACCTGGGCGGACCAGCTCGCGAACCGGACGAACGAGGCGGTCTGGGTGGCCGTGCTCACCGGTGACCACGTCCTGGTGGTGCACCATGCCTTCCGGCCCGAGGGCGCCGTGCAGATCCTCGAGGTGGGCGCCAGCATCCCGTGGAGCACCTGCGCCCTGGGCAAGGCCATCGTGGCCTTCCTGCCGGCCGTCGAGCGTGAGCGGCTGCTCGCGGGTGAGCAGGCGGTGCTCACCGGTGCCAGCATCACGGCCCCGGAGGAGCTGGCCGGGCAGCTGAAGGAGGTCCTCAGGACGGGCTACGCGATCGAGGACCAGGAATCCGCCATCGGTGACGCCGGTATCGCCTCCCCCGTCTTCGACCGCTCCGGCGAGGTGGTCGGCTCTCTCGGCATCGTCGGACCCGTCGAGCGGATTCTGGCCGAATCGGCACGTCAGGAGCTTGCGGTCGCCGTCCGTGAGACCGCCCGCAACCTCTCCCGCGACCTGGGAGCCCCCCGCGGCGCGGCCGCCCGCACCACGTTGAACTGACCCCCCGCCTGATCAGGCCCCTCGGCGCACCGCCGCGGGGCCTTTTTCGTATCGGTCTGCCCGTCAATGGAGCGCGAGGCTGCCGAACCTCTTGACAGGCCGGAAACGCGGGCTTAATTTCCGGAACAACGTTCATCCATAGTGAACGATCTGCAGTCGGAGGCTCAAAGCCGCCCGGCTTCCCCCTCCCTTCACAGCCCGCTCCCCGCGGAGGAGGTGAGACGCCCGAGCCGCCGTTCGGCGCTGGGCGCCTTTCATGGAAGAAAACACCTACCCACAGAAGCTGCTGGCCGAGGTTCTGGGCACCGCGATGCTGGTGTTCATCGGCGTCGGTTCGGTTCCCGCAACACTCATCGTCAACGGCAAGGCCCCGTTCACCTTCGCCGACCTCGGCATGATCTCGCTGGCGTTCGCCACGGTCGTCATCGCGATGATCTACGCGATCGGCCACATCTCCGGCTGTCAGATCAACCCGGCCGTCACCCTCGCGCTCGCCGCCACGAGGAAGATGCCGTGGCGGGACGTCCCCGGATACATAGCCGCCCAGGTCGCAGGCGCCGTACTGGGAGCCCTCGCGATCATCGGGGTGCTCGGCCACAAGGCCGTGACCGTCGGTCTGGGCATCGCCTCCTACGGCCCTCAAGTCAGCGTCGGCCAGGCCTTCTTCGCGGAAGCGCTCGGCACGGCCGTCCTCGCCTTCGTCGTCTTCGGCGCGATCGACCGCCGTTCGGCCGGCGGGTTCGCCGGTCTCGCCATCGGCCTCGCCGTGTTCGCCGTCATCATGGTGGTCGCGCCCGCCACCAGCGCGTCCATCAACCCTGCCCGCACGATCGGGCCCATGCTGGTCGGCCAGTTGTTCAACGGCACGGTCCACTGGAGCCAGCTGCCCGTCTACCTGATCGCCGAGGTCGTGGGAGCGGTCGCCGCCGGTTTCCTCTACGTCGCCCTGAACGCCCGCAGAGGCGTCACCACCCTCGCCGAGCCGACCCCCGAGCCCGTCGCAGCCGCCGAAGGAGCCCTGTCATGAAGAAGCTGATCAACGCACCTGAAGCGGTACTGGCCGACGCGCTGTCCGGGATCGCCGCCGCGCACCCCGCGCTGAAGGTCGACGCGGAGAACAGGGTGATCGCCCGCGCCTCGGGCACCAAGCCGGGCAAGGTCGCCCTCGTCTCCGGCGGCGGCTCGGGCCACGAACCCCTGCACGGCGGCTTCGTGGGACAGGGGATGCTGGACGCGGCCTGCGCCGGCGAGGTGTTCACCTCGCCCGTGCCCGGCCAGATGCTCACCGCGGCCCAGGCCGTCGACGGCGGCGCGGGCGTGGTGTTCATCGTGAAGAACTACACCGGAGACGTCCTCAACTTCCAGATGGCCGCCGAACTCGCCGTCGAGGAAGGCATCGCAGTGGAGACCGTCCTGGTCGACGACGACGTCGCGGTCCAGGACTCCACCTATACGGCCGGCCGCCGGGGCACCGGGGCCACCGTCTTCGTCGAGAAGATCGCCGGGGCCCTCGCCGAGCAGGGCGCCGACCTCGCCACGGTCGCCGAGATGGCCAAACGGGTCAACGCCGCCTCCCGGTCCTTCGCCGTGGCCCTGACCGCATGCACCACGCCCGCCTCCGGGAAGCCCGGCTTCGAACTGCCCGAGGACGAGATGGAGGTCGGCGTCGGCATCCACGGTGAACCCGGACGGCGCCGCGAGATGCTGCGTCCCGCCAGGGAGATCGTGGCCACCGCCCTGGACGCCGTCCTCGGCGACCAGCCGCTCGACGCCGGTGACGAGACCATCGTCATGGTCAACGGTCTCGGCGGCACCCCGCTCATCGAGCTGTACGTGGTCTACAACGAGGTCGCCGCCGCACTCGCGGACAGGGGCGTGGTCATCGCCCGCAACCTCGTCGGCAACTACGTCACCAGCCTGGACATGGCGGGTGTTTCCCTGACCGTATGCAAGGCCGATGCCGACATGCTGTCCCTGTGGGACGCACCCGTGAACACCCCGGCTCTGCGCTGGGGCGTCTGAACCGAGCCGGGGGCGGGCCGCGCCATCCCGCGGCCGCCCCGCCCGGACCGCACCCCGCGCGCCACCGCCCCGCCCCCGGCTCACCACACCACCCGCCAACCCCGTACCGACCCCGATCGGAGACTCCGTGGACACCGACCTCGCCCGCACCTGGGTGCAGGCCATCGCAGCCGCCGTGGACCAGCACAAGGACCACCTCACCCAACTCGACTCGGCCATCGGCGACGCCGACCACGGCACCAACATGCACCGCGGCTTCTCCGCCGCCGTCAAGGCCCTGGCCGACTACGCGCCGGACACCGTGGGGGCCGTACTGGTCAAGACCGGCACCACCCTCATCTCCACCGTCGGCGGCGCCTCCGGACCGCTCTACGGCGGCGCCTTCCGCGCGATCGGCAAGGCCCTGGACACCGCCACCGCCGACCCGCAGCAGCTCGCCTCCGCACTGGCCGCCGGCCTCGCGAGCATCGAGAAACTCGGAGCGGCCGCCCCGGGCGACAAGACCATGATCGACGCCTACGCCCCCGCACTGGCGGCCTTCCGGCAACAGGCCGACGCCGGGGCCGACTTGGGCGCCGCGGCCGCGGCCGCCGCCGACGCCGCCGAAGAGGGCATGCGCGCCACCGCCCCGATGCAGGCCCGCAAGGGCCGCGCCTCCTACCTCGGCGCCCGCAGCATCGGCCACCAGGACCCGGGTGCCACCTCCACCGCCCTGGTCTTCCGCGCCCTCGCCGAGACGCTGGGGGCCCGGTGACCGACCGCCACACCTTCACCGGGCAGGCCGCCGCACCCGGCACGGCCCTCGGCGTCCTCCACCGCACCGACCGGCCCTTCACGAGAGGGTCACTGCCCCACCGCACCGGCGGCGATCCCACACAACAGATCACGGACGCCTTCGACGCCGTTGCTGCCCGCCTGCTCGAACTGTCGGCCTCGCTGCGCGAACAGGGCAAGGACGAGCAGGCCGACATCATGGAGGTCAACAGCTACATCGCCCAGGACCGGGATCTGCGCGACCAGGCCGTCAAGGGGGCGAAAGACGGGCGGCCGGTACCCGTCGCCGTCCGGCAGGCCGTCGACGGCTACGCCGCAATCATCGCCGCCCTGGACGACCCCACCCTCGCCGAACGCGCCGCGGACGTACGGCAGGTCGGCCGCCGCGTCCTCGCGCACCTCCACGGCGACACGGATCCCGCCCCGGACCAGCCCCTGGTCCTGGTGGCCCATGAGATCGGCGCCGCCGACCTGCTGGAACCCGGCCGGACCGTGACAGCCGCCCTCTCCGTGACGGGCGGCCCGAACTCGCATGCCGCGATCGTCGCCCGCTCACTGGGCATCCCCTTCCTGCTGGCCGTCGACCCGCGACTGCTCGAACTGCCCGACGGTCAGGAGATCCTGCTCGACGCCGGCCAGGCCGACGCTGTCGTCCACCCCGACGACGAGGAACGCAACAGGGCCCTACGAGTCATGGAGGCCGCCCGCACCCGCAGGATCGCCCTCGCCGAAGAGCGTGACCTGCCCGCCGAGACACTCGACCGTCACCGCATCGTGCTGCGGGCCAACGTGGCCACCCCGGCCGAGGCCCGCGCGGCCCTGGCCACCGGGGCCGAAGGTGTCGGCCTGCTCCGCACCGAGCTGCCCTTCCTCAACCATCGCGCCTGGCCCACCCGTGACCAGCACGCGGGCACCCTCGTCCCCGTCCTTCGCGCTCTCACCGGGCAGGTCGTCACAGCGCGCACGCTCGACTTCGCCGACGACAAACTGCCGCCGTTCCTCGCCGAGAGCCGGGAGGACGGCCGGCTCGGGCGCGGGCTGCCCCTCATGCTCGCCCAGCCGGACGCCTTCGCCGACCAGTTCCGCAGCCTGCTCGGCGCCGGAGCCGGCACCGACCTGCGCATCATGATCCCCATGGTCGCGAGCGTCGACGAACTCAGCGCCTGCCGACGCCTCCTGGAGGCCGCGGCCACGGAGGCGGGCGTCCCGGTGCCACCCCTGGGCATCATGGTGGAACTGCCCGAAGCGGTCGCCGCCGTCGGCGACCTCGCCCGGGAAGCCGCCTTCTTCTCCATCGGCAGCAACGACCTCACCTGCCAGATCCTGGGCCTGGACCGGCGCGACCCCGCGGCCACCCCCGCCATGGCGGCACACCCCGCGGTACTCGACGCCATCGCCCGCGTCGTGGCCGCTGCCCACCGCCACGATCGTCAGGTCTCCGTCTGCGGCGACGCCGCCGCCCACCCTCTGGTGACCCCCCTCCTCATCGGCCTCGGCTGCGACGGCCTCTCTGTCGGCCCCGCCGCCCTCGACGAGGTCCGGGCCCGCATCCGTCGCCTGCGCCACGACACCTGCGCCTCCCTGGCCGCAGTCGCCCTCACCCGCGAGACCCCCGAAGAGGTCTGGCGGCTCGTCGAGCAGTGCTGTCAGCCGTCGCTGCCGTGGGACGAACGCCCCTGAACTGCGAGGGGGCGAAGTCGTGTTTTTGTTGTGAGTCTGCTGTGGAGCAGTGTGGCGGTGTTCTGGTTTGATGCCCCACGTGTCGCTGCACGAACTGCGCATGACGGTGCTCGGCGAGGTCCGTGCCGGATTCCGGGGGCGCCCGCTGGAGCTGGGCGGGCGGCGGCAGCGTGCCGTGCTCGCCCTGCTGATCGTCGCCCGGGGCTCGGTCGTCTCCCGCGACCGGCTGGTCGAACGGGTCTGGGGCGGCACACCGCCACCCAGTGCCGCCGCCTCGCTGCACGCCCATGTCTCCCACCTCAGGCGCTGTCTGGAACCGGAGCAGGAGGCGAGGGCCCGCGCCGGCGTCATCGTCAGCGAGGGACCGGGATACGCCTTGCGGCTGCCGGATGACGCGGTGGACGCCTGGCGGTTCGAGGCGGCGCTGCGGTCCGCCTCGGTGCACTCGGAGCGGGGACGACCCGCGCAGGCGGTGTCCGTCCTGGAGTCAGGGCTCGCGCTGTGGCGGGGCCCCGCCTACGCGGAGTACGCCGTCGAGTCCTGGGCGCGCCCGGAGGCGGTGCGCCTCACCGAACTGCGCGAGCTGGCCCGCGAACGTCTGCTCGCCGCCCGACTCGCCCGCGGCGAGGACGCCGTCCTCGTCCCGGAACTCGAATCCCTGGTCGCCGAGGACCCGCTGCGTGAGGAACGCTGGAGCCTGCTCGCCCTCGCCCTCTACCGCGCCCACCGCCAGGCCGACGCCCTGGAGGCCCTGCGCCGCGGGAGGAAGCTGCTGCCGGCCGGGTCGTGTGCTCCAGGGACGGATCTGGGCGACCTGGAAGCCAGAATCCTCGCCCAGTCGCCCGTGCTGGACGCCCCTTCCCGGCAGATACCGCACACCGCTCCTCCTGCGGCCGACACGTCCGCTGCCTCAGGGCCGGCGTTCGTCCCTCGCCCCGCCCCGCGCACCGACGCGCTCGTGGAACGCGATCTCCAGATGGCCGAGCTGCGTGACAGCCTGCGCGCGGCCCTCGACGGCAGACCCGGCGTCGTGCTCATCGAGGGCCCGGCCGGCATCGGCAAGAGCCGCCTGCTCGGGGAGGTCTCCGAACTGGCCGCCGGAGAAGGGGCCCTCACCCTCGCCGCCAGGGGCAGCCAACGGGAGAAGGACTACGGCTTCGGGGTCGTACGCCAGTTGTTCGAGCGGGTGGTGAGCGGCAGGGAGGAGCCCCTCCTCGCCGGGACCGCCGTCGCGGCGGGCGCGGTGTTCGGAGGGGTACGGGGACAGCAGCCGCAGAGTTTCGCCGTGCTCAACGGCCTGAGCGAGCTGACGCGGAAGCTGGTGCAAGCCCGCGGGCCGCTGGTGCTGGCCGTGGACGACGTGCAGTGGAGCGACAGCGGTTCGCTGCGGTTTCTGGCGTATCTGGCGGGCCGGCTCGAAGGGCTGCCGGTGCTCATCGCCCTCACCCTGCGCACGGGGGAGCAGCGACCGGGCGAGGAACTGCCGGGGGCCTTGACGACGGATCCCTCGGTGGTGCGGATCAGCCCCACACCGTTGACGGCGAGCGGGGTCGCCGGCCTCGTACGCCGGACGCTCGGTGAGGAGCCCCAGGAGGAGTTCACGGCGGCCTGCCATCGCGCCACCGCCGGAAACCCGCTGCTGCTGCGGCAGTTGCTGCGCGCGCTGCACGCGCGCGGGACACGGCCCGACGCCGCGCACAGCGGGGAGGTGGCCGAGACGGGGGCACGGGCGGTGTCCGGGCTGGTGCTGGGCAGGATCGCCCGCCTGCCCGAAGGGGCGCGGGCGGCGGCGCAGGCCGTCGCGGTGCTGGGAGACGGGGCGGCGACGCTCGCCGAGGTCGCCGCGCTCATGGAGCGGTCGGAGGCGGAGGCGGCGCAGGCGATCGTGCCGCTCGTGCAGGCCGAGATCCTGCGCGACGGCCGGCCCTACGCCTTCGCGCACCCCCTGGTCGGTGAGGCCGTCTACCGTGAACTGCCGCCCGGGGAACGGCAGTTGCGGCATGAGCGGGCGGCCCGGGTGTTGTCCGCCGCGGGCGCGCCGCCGGAGCGCACGGCGGCCCAGCTGCTGCTCGCCCCGCACCGGGGCGACCCGGGTGTGGTGGAGATCCTCTGCGCGGCCGCCCGCGAGGCCGTGGGCCGGGGCGCCCCCGACGCCGCCGCCACCCACCTCACCCGCGCTCTCGACGAACCACCCGCCCCCGAACGCCGCCCCGAGGTCCTTCTCGAACTCGGGCGCGCCGAGATGCTCGGCAACGGCCCGGCCGCCGTCGACCATCTGCGTCAGGCCTACGACACCCTCGCCGACCCGCCGCGCAGAGCGGTCGCCGCCCTGCTGCTCGCCCGGATCCTGGTCTTCGCCGGCGGCCACGGCCAGGCCACCGAGTTCGCCCGCCGGGCGGCGGCGGAACTGTCCGCCGAGCTGAGGGACGAACGGCAGGGACTGCTGGCGCTGGAGCGCATCAGCGGCTTCATGCACGGTCTGGACCAGCGGCTGTGGCGCACCGTCGAGAACCCGGTCGTCGAGGGCGAGGGCCCCGGCGCGCGGATGCTCGCCGCCAACCTCGCCCGGGAGGCGGCCTCGGACGGCAGCAACCGGACCCGGGCCGTCGAACTGGCCCGCTTCGCCGTCGCCGGCGGAGTGCTCCAGGCCGCCGGGGAGGAGATGCTCTGGTACACGGCCGCCATCGTGCTGCACCTCGCCGACGAGGAGGTCGGCGAGCTGTGGGACGCGGCGGTGGCACGCGCCGTCGAGCGAGGCTCACTGTTCTCCGTGCTCGCCACCCACCTGTGGCGCGGCTTCACCCAGTGGCACCACGGGGACCTGAACGCGGCACGGCAGTCGCTGGAGACCGCGGTGGGACAGTCGGAGACCTGGGGGCTCGCGCCGGGCGCCCCGCAGGGTCGCACCTTCCTGACCGCCGTCCTGCTGGACCTCGGCGACACCGCGGGGGCTCGTGCCTGTCTGGAGCGGATGCGCGGCTGGATCCGGGGGACCGAGGGGCAGCGGCTGCTGAGGGAGAGCGAGGCGGGCGTGCTGAACGCGGAAGGCCGCTACGCGGAGGCGCTCGCCGCCCTCGACGGCGTGGGCCACCTCCAGCCCCCGGTGGCGAACCCGGCGTGGTGGCCCTGGTCGCTGCTGCGGGTGCGGGCGCTCGCGGGTGTCGGCCGGCGAGCCGAGGCGCTGGCGCTCGCAGAGGAGCAGCTCACGGTCGCCCGGAGGTGGGGAGCTCCCAGCACGCTGGGGCGGGTGCTGCGGATCGTCGGACAGCTGCGCGGACCCGAGGGCGAGCCCCAGCTGCGTGAAGCCGTCGCCCTCTTGGCACTCGGACCGGCACGGCTGGAGTACGCCCGCGCGCTGTGTGCGCTCGCCGCGTACGCCGAGGAGGACGAGGCCGGCTCCCTGCTGCGCCGGGGGCGGAGCATCGCGGGGGAGTGCGGGGTCGTGGGCCTCGCGGAACGGCCTAACAGGCGTACCTGAAGCTGGTCGAGGCCGTCACCCGGTCAGGCGACAGCACTTCGAGGGTGGCGGTGGCCTTCATGCTGCCGTGGCCGTCGAAGCTCCAGCGCAGTACGACCTTCGAGCTCTTGACGTTGCGGCCGACGTCCTGGTGGAGGACGGCCGACGCCGTGCCGTCGCTGCGCTTCCAGCGGTAGTCGACGGTGCCGGGACGGCCGTCCGTCCTGAGGACTCCGGTGACGACGACCGTCTTCGCGCAGTGGCCGACCTCGGGCGCCGTGACCGTGGCGTCCAGCACCTTCAGCGGTGGTCCGGCAGCCGTGCAGGAGCGCATGGCCAGTACGACGGCCACGACCACGGCGACCACCACCAGCAGGAACCGCAGTTCGCGCCGCCACCGCGGCCGGGGGCGGCGGGCGGTCACGCCGGACGCGACCTCGGGGGTGACCGTGCCTCGCCAGAGGCCCGTCGCGCGGTTGTCGTCCGTGCCCGGCGCACCGGGCACGCCGGGCCCGAAACGGGTCTGTGCACCGGTCGCTTCCGAGGGAGGAAGGTGCAGGGTCGCGGCCGGATCCGTCGGCGGGAGGGTGGCCGTGAGGTCGGGGTCGCCGGGGCGGGACGCCGGGTCGGTACGGGCGAACCGCAGTCGGGGGTCCTCGGAGGGTGTGCTCATCGGGGCGGGTCGCAATCGACGGGAGCCGCAGTGGACTGGAAGGAACCGTTGCCGGAGTCGGCGGCGGGATCGGTCGTGATCCTGACGCCGAGGTAGTCGTAGCGCGTCGGGACGGGGAAGGCGTGGGTGTAGCGGCCCGAGATCTGGGTCTTCCCCTTGGGCAGTGCGACGGGGTCGGTGGCGACGACGGTGCCCATGGCGCCGGCCGAGTCGCTGACGTACCAGCTGAGGTAGAGCGTGCCGTCGGCGGCGCCGTCGGTCGTCACGCTGACGGAGGCCACGATCGTGCAGGTGGCCGAGGTCGGGCCCACCGCGTTGATCTGCGCCGAGGTGACGTCGAGGGCGGGCGGGGGCGTGGAGGTGCCGCCCCCGCTCGTGGAACCACCGCCTGCCGTCGTCCCGCCGCCGCTGGTGGAGGAACCGCTCGTGGTCGTTCCGCCGCCGGAGGTGCTGCCGCCGGTGGTCCCACCGCCGCCCGTGCCGCTCGTACCGCCGCCCGTCGTGGAGGTCGTCCCTCCTGTGCCCGACGATCCGCCGCCCGTCCCACCGGAGGTCCCGTCGGTGCTGGGCGAAGCGTCCTTCGCGGACGCCGACGCGGAGGGCGCATCACTTCCGGACGGGGACGCGGAGCCGTCCGGTGCCGAGGGGCTGCCGTACGGGGAGTCGGACGACCCGCTCGGACCGGTCCCCTCGGCGGAGCCGGCCCCGGCTCCGTTCGTGGTGCGGTGCCCACCGCCCCCACCCGTGGCGACGGCCGTCACCGCGACCCCGCCGACCACCAGCACGACCCCCGCCGCCAGCCCCGCCAGGACCTTCCGCCTCCCGCCGGGCAGCCGACGGGCGCCCGATCCGAGGGTGGTCGTGGCCAGGGCGGTCGTGCCCGAGGCCGTACCGTCCGAGAGCGGGAAGAGCAGGAGGAACAGGGCAGCCAGGGCGGCGAGTTCGCGTCGGCCGTTCTCCTCCCACTCCTCTCCGTACGCGCCCGCCGCGACGGCTTCGAGCTCCTCGACGAACGCCGCCGCGCTCTCCGGGCGCTCCTCGGGCGTCTTGGCGAGGCCCCTGCGGATCAGCGGGCGCACCGGTTCGGGAGCCAGCTCGGCCGGGATCGGTGCCTCGATGTGCTGGACGGCCAGCTCGGCCAGCGTCTGGCCCGGGTACGGCTTCATCCCGGTCAGGCACTCGAAGAAGGTCGCGGTCGCCGCGTACACGTCGGTGGCCGGTCCGGCCGCACCGCCGGTCCACTGCTCGGGCGCCATATAGGTCGGGGTGCCCGAGGCATTGGCCGCCACCCCGCTGGGCACGGCGATGCCGAAGTCCACCAGCTTGGAGGAACCGTCGGCGGCGACCAGGACATTGTCCGGCTTGTAGTCGCGGTGCACGACACCTTCCGCGTGGGCCGCCGCGAGGCCGAGCAGCGACCCCTTGAGCACGACGAGCGCGGCCTCGGGGGTCGTGGCACCGTGCTCGCGCAGCAGCCTGCGCAGCGGCACACCGTCCACGAGTTCCATGACGATGGCGGCACCGCGCGGACTCTCCACGTATTCGTACAGCGCCACGACATGCGGGGAGCGGAGCTCGCCCAGCAGCCGGGCCTCGGCGCGGAAGACCTCACGGAAGGCCGGGTCGTCACAGAGCTGCTCGGCGAGGTACTTGATCGCCACATGGGTGCCGGTGGTGTCGTGCGTGGCCAGGACCACCCGCCCACTGGCTCCCGAGCCCAGCTCCTTGATCTGCGTGTAGCCGGCGACCGCCCATGGGCCCCCGCCGCGTATCGCTTCGCTCATGTCCTCTGCATCCGGCCCGTCCCCCGGACCGCCCCCGTTCGTGCTCCTGCGGTGCGTCTGCCTCGTGATGCGTCTGCTTCCTCCGGGACATGTGACGATGCACCATCGGTCTTGCGAACCGCTTGCAAGCCGATCGCAAGTCGGGCGTCGGATTCTCCTCCCGACGGTCTGCCGTACGCCGGTCACACAGGGGGGAACCGGCGTACGGCGCCGTCCTTGGAGCTGTCCCCGCAGGTCACGGCATGCAGGGACCGCAAGGCACGCATGTGCTCCAGGCGAGCCGGACCGTCGGCCGCAAGGGCGAGCGCCTCCCGGAGTTCGGTCGCGCCGCCGGGCCCGCGCGCCTCACCGAGCAAGCGCAGCACCCGGGCGACGGCGCCGGGTGCGCCCCACCTGCGGGCCATCACCAACTGCTTCCGCGCGAGCTGTTCGGCCCGGTCCCGCTCGCCCAGCCCGGTCAGGGCCCGCACCCGCAGCAGTTCCCCGTCCCACCACACCGGGTTCACCACCGCGGGCTGGAGGTGCCGCACGCCGTCCAGCACGGCGAGCGCCTGCGCGTACCGGCCCTGCGCGATCAGCACGCGAGCCTCGCTCTCCCCGTGCAACCGCGCCCCCTCCGCACCCGCGCTCCGCTGCCGCATCCGCTCCAGACAGGCACGCGCCCCTGCGATGTCCCCGAGGTCGAGCAGCACCCCCGTCAGGAAGGCCCGGCACTGCGGGGCGCCGGGTGTGACGCCCCAGGCGCCGAACTGTTCGAGCGCGACCTCCAGCGACCGGCGCGCCTGGTCCAACTCGCCGTGCCGCCACCGGGTGAACCCCTGCCACAGGTGCGCCGAGAGTGCCCCGATCAGCGACCCGTGCTGAGCCGCGTACGTCAGCGTCTCGTCCCACAGCCGCCGCACGTCCTCGCCGGCCAGGTGCAGCACGACGCCCGCGGTGCACCAGGAGAGGATCTCGCCGCCGTGCAGCAGCACCCGGTCGGTGAGCGCGAAACGGGCGGAGGCGACGGCCGTCGCGCGGTCGAGTCCCCATACGGTGGCCTCCCTCGCCGTCTCGGCGGCGAGCATGCGGGCACCGGGTCCGTCGCCGAGGGGACGTGGCAGTTTCCCCTGCGTGCCGTCGGTGCCGGAGGTGTGGAGCCCGTGCGCGAAGGCGCCGAGCCGGGCCAGGGCCACCAACCCCTGCCACTCGTCGGCCGTACCGTCCGCGGCGGCGCGCCCGGCGGGCGGCAGCTGGGCCGCCGCCCGCGCCGCGAACTCGGCCGCCTCACCGGGCTTGCCGGTGTAGATCAGCGTCTGCGCGAGCAGACGGGCGGCACCCGTGGCCGAGGGTGACCTCTCGTACGCCTCCCGCAGATGCCGGGCCGCCGCCCGCCCGTCGACGAGGGCTTCGGCGCGGCCCAGTTCCAGCAGCACCTCGGGCCGGACGTCCCACGCGGGCGGTTCGAGCAGCGCCCGCGTGAGCAGGGTGGCGGCGGCGTCGTTGGCGCCGCGGGCACGCGCGCGTGCCGCCGCGGTGCGCAGGACGTCGACCACCCAGGGGTCGTCCCGGTAGGGGACCAGGAGCAGATGCGCGGCGATCCGCTCCGGAGCCGCCCCGGCACGGCCGAGCAGCCGTGCCGCCCTTTCATGCAGGTCCGGGCGCTCCCGCTGGGACACCGTCCGCAGCACGGCCTCGCCGGTCAGGGGATGGACGAAGTCCAAGGGGTACTGGTCCCGGACCACTTCGGCCCGCACCAGGGCCGCCGTCGCCGTGGCCACCTCCTGCTCGGACAGCTCCGTGAAGGCGGCGACCGCCGGTAGGGAGGCGCCGCCGCCGAGGACCGCGATCGCCCGTACGACATCCGCGGTGGCGGGCGGCAGCCGGTCCGGCCGCGCGAGCAGGAGCTCGGAGACGGCACGGATTCCGGCCTCCTCCACGACACACGGGTCTGCTCCCTCTCCCGCGGTCTCCAGGGTCCCGAGCACGTGGGTCAGCAGGAGCGGCAGCCCCGCCGACACTCGACGGCAGGCCTGGACGACCTCCTCGGGCGTCAGGGCGCCGAGCCGTCGCCGTACGAGACGATCGACACCTGCCGGGCCGAGAGGCTCCGGCCGGATGTGCACCACCGTGGGGTCCTGCACGATGTCGGCCAGTACCTGCACGTTCTCGTCCAGGGCGGGAAGTTCTCCCGTGCGCAGCGCGGTGACGACCAGAATCGGCAGGGTCTGGATGCGCGGCAGCAGATGGGCGAGGAAGCGAAGGGATGCCGTGTCGCACGCCTGCAGATCGTCCACGAGGAGGAGCAGGGGCCGCCGCGCCGGGTCGTCGGCGGTGACCAGGCGTTCGATGCGCCGGTACAGGGCGTGCAGAACGCCGAAACCGTCCGACCCGTCGGCGACCGGGGTCGCGGCGGCCGCCGGCAGACCGCCCTGCTCGGCGACCTCCGGGCCGAGCAACTGGCGTACGACCTCGTAGGGTTCGCGCAGGTGGGTGGGTGAGGAAGCGCGCGCGCCGTGGACCCGTACGCCCGACTCCCGAGCCGACCGGGCAGCCTCCGCCAGCAGTGCGCTGCGGCCGATCCCGGCGGGGCCCTGCACACACACCAGTGCGCCGCGGCCCGCGACCGCGTCCGCCAGACAGTCCCGCAGTTCGGCCAACTCGTGTTCCCGCTCCACGAGTTGACCGGAGGGAGAGGTGATCCCCGACGCGGTAGCCGGGACCGGCACGGCGAGGCGCGGCGCATGGGACAGGACCTCGGCCTCGACGCCGCGCAGGGCGGGACCTGGATCAATGCCCAACCGGTCGGCAAGAGTGCGGCGGGCGCGTCGCAGTACCGCGAGGGCCTCGGCCCGGCCACGGACCCGGTAGCAGGCAAGGGCCAGCAGGGACCAGCGCTCCTCGCGCAGGGGCTGTTCGGCGACGAGTTCCTCGGCCTCGTCGAGGACCTCGTCAGGGTCCCCGCATTCCAGACGGGCCGCCAGAAGCCGCTCCCGTACCACCTCACGCAGTTCCGCAAGGCGAGCCGCCTCCGCCCGTGCCCAGGGTGCGTCCTCGAACCCCTCGAAGGCCGGTCCCGTCCAGAGGGCGAGCGCCTCGTTGAGCAGGCCGGCCTTCTCCGTCGCCGACGGCGCGTGCCGGCCGGCCTGTTCGAGCAGCGCTTCGAACCGCCAGGCGTCGACCTCGTCGGGGGCGAGACGGATCGCGTAACCGGTGCCCTCCCGCACGAGGACGCTGCTGCGGGTACCGGTCGTACGGGCCGGTTCCAGCTCCCGTCGCAGCCGTGAGACGTACGCCTGGAGGGCACCGACCGCGCTCGCGGGCGGTGCCTCGCCCCACATGGCGTCGACCAGCCGGTCGCAGGTGACCACAGCGCCCCGAGCCAGCACCAGCAGCACGAACAGCGCGCGCGGCCGGGGCCCACCGAGGCTCAGTGCCCGTCCGCCGCGCGTCACGGTCAACCCACCGAGGACGCGGACCCGCAGCCCGGCGGCCCCACGGGACTCCGGCCCCGGGACGCCCGGTCTCGGTCCCTCACCGTCGGCGTGCTCCATACGCCCCATAGTGCCTGGCATGCGCCCACCTGGATGCTCGTTCAGGCACCGCAGCGGGGCATGGTGCGGCACCACGGCGAAACTTCCAGGGGCTCCGCCGGCAGGGGAACCGGGGCCCAGGTTCGCCCCACAGAGGAACGAGGACAATCCGGTGGCATCCGGAGAGTGGATGGGGAAGGCTGGCAGCCATGTTCTCGGTGGTGCAGAACGTGGCGATCGACTGTGCGGATGCCTACGAATTGGCCCGGTTCTGGAGTGGGGTCACCGGCCGTCCGCTGCATCCGGAGGACAAACCGGGTGATCCGGAGGTTCAGGTCTTGCTGGCGGAAGGCCCGGTGCTGCATTTCAACCAGGTGCCCGAAGCCAAGACGATCAAGAACCGGATCCATCTGTGTCTGCGCCCGGAGACCTCGCGTGAGCAGGAGGTGGAACGGCTGCTGGGCCTCGGTGCCACCTTTGTCGCCGATCGCCGGAATCCCGATGGATCCGGCTGGGCGGTCCTTGCTGATCCCGAAGGAAACGAATTCTGCGTTCTGCGCAGCGAGTCCGACCGGGCCGCCGTGACGTCCTGACGATCCCGAGGGGGATGGGCCCCGCAGGAGCGGCGGGGCCCACGGGGTCAGCAGGTGGAATTGGTCTGGGTGAGCAGGGCCAGACGCCACGGCAGGCTGTTGTAGTCACCGCCGGCGTTGGGGTCCTTGCCCTGGTACAGGTACTGCAGCTTGCAGGCCGGGATGGTGAGCGTCTGGTCGTAGCCCGCGCGGATCATCTCCCCGTGACTGATGTCCCGACTCCAGGCACCGGCGGGGAACGCCACGTTGCTCGACCTCGCGAACGGATTGCTCTCGGACGCGGCCAGGGGTGACCACGAGCCGGCGAGGCTGCTCGCGCTCCAGGAGCGGAAGTAGCGCCGGCCGTCCGAGCCGACGGCCTCGACGAGGAGGAGGTACTGGTTGCTGCCCTGCACCTTGTACACGTTGCTCGCTTCGAACAGGGCGTACTTGTTGGAGTCCTGGGCCGCGATGACGGTGTTGGTGAAGCCGTTCGGGAACTGGCCGACGGTCGTCTGCGAGCGGTAGAGGTGCCCGTTGTCGTCGGAGGAGAACAGGTAGCAGTTGGCGCTGTCGCAGATCACCCACATGTCGACCCAGTAGCCGCCTCCGATGTTCTGCCGGATGATGTCCGGCATCGACGAGTAGAAGTTGCGCGGCGCGCTCCACCCGTTGGGATTGCTGATGTCGGGGTTGGTGGAGTACGAGGCGTTGCCGGTCTGGTAGACGAGGTACCACAGGCGCTGCGGCGCGTAGTAGAAGACCTGGGGCGCGGCCCGGTACCCGGTGCCGATGGCGGTGCGGTCCAGATAGTGGTGCGTGGCCGAACCGGCCTGGGACCAGTCGCTGAAGTTCAGGTACACCAGGCTGTACCCGGAGGCGCTGGCGACGCTGGCGAACACGTGGTACTTGCCGTTGTACTGGACGACCGTCGGATCCTTGATCCCGGCGATGTTGTGGGTGGCGTCCGGTTTGGGTGCGATCAGCGGGCCGCTGGAGCTCCATGAGTAACGGCTGGGCAGGGCGGCGGCTTCGGCGGCGCTGCGGGTGGCGGCGGGCGTGCCGCCCATCGCCGTCAGCGTCGCGTTGTACGCGGGCTTCTTGTTGCCGTTGCGGTCGAACAGCAGCGGGTTCTCGCCGCTGCGCCAGGAGTCGCTGTCGCGGATGCCCCAGGCGGTGATGCCGGTGCAGCGCGGCACGTTCATACAGGCGCGCACCGTGTTCGCGTACGCCGTCGGCGAGGCCTGCGCGATGTCCAGCTCCGTGATCTGCACGTCCACGCCGAGGGCGGCGAAGTTCGACAGGGTGGTCTGGAAGCTCGACGGAGGGCCGCCGGTGCCGAAGTGGGACTGGAACCCGACGCAGTCGATGGGCACCCCGCGCGCCTTGAAGTCGCGGACCATGCGGTAGACGCCTTGGGTCTTGGCGTCGCTCCAGTTCTCGATGCTGTAGTCGTTGTAGCAGAGCTTGGCCGCCGGGTCGGCCGACCGGGCGGTGCGGAAGGCCTGCTCGATGAAGCCGTCGCCGAGCAGGTTCTGGAACACCGAGGAGCGGTGCTGGCCGCTGCCGCCGTCGGCGAAGGCCTCGTTGACGACGTCCCAGGCGTAGATCCTGCCCTTGTAGTGGGTCATCTCCTGCGTGATGTGGTTGTTCATCACGCTGCGCAGGGTGTTCGCGTCCCTGATGGAACTGACCCAGCCGGGCAGTTGGGAGTGCCAGACCAGGGTGTGGCCGCGCATCCTCTGCCCGTGTGCGGCGGCGTGGCTGACGATCTGGTCGGCGGGGCCGAAGTTGAAATTGCCGCGGGACGGTTCGATGGTGTCCCACTTCATCTCGTTCTCGGGCGTGATCGCGTTGAACTCGCGGTCCAGGATCCTGCTGTACGTGCCGTCGCCGAGCCGCCCGGCGGCCACGGCGGTCCCGAAGTACCGTCCGGACTGGGCGGCTTGGGCGCCCAGCGTGGATGCCTGGATCGTGGGGGCGGGTGCGCCGGCCGCGGTCCCGGGTGTCACCAGGGCGGCCACGGCGAGCAGGCCTAAGACCGGGACTCGGCGACGGCCGAGCCATTTCAGTGGCTTCATTCTTCTCCTCAGGTTTGATGCGTTCATGACATCCCGGGGAGCGTTCTCGTGCGGGATGCCGAACGTCAGTTGACTTGCCGAGCACCACGGATGTTAGGGACGCGGTAAAGCTCGTCAATACTTCCCGCATGATTCGTTAGCAACTTCGAAACTTTCGAGTGCTCTCACGTGTCGATGCTTCCGGCCGACTGCCGGAAGCATCGACACGCTCGATGACCCGCCCCCCATTTGTGAGGCCGTGAGTTTCGGAACGGACAGCGAAAGTTGGGGAGTTGCATGCCGCCAAGGGGGTGACCGGCGTGATCAGTGCCGGGCGAACTGGACCCGCGTCGGTTGCACGACGTCCGGCCGCAGTGCGATTCCGCTGACGGTCAGCTGCTCCCCGTACAGGTCCGTGACTCTGATCGAGCCGCCGCACCCGCCGCCGTCGGCGGAAATGAAGTAGTTGTAGTCGGTGCGCGGCAACTGCCGCCAGCCACCCGAGGTGCGGACTTCGAGCCGCGCCACCGGATTCCGGTGGCCGATCACCTGGATGCCGCACCAGTAGGGGCTGGACCCGGTCTTGTACCTGATCGACATCGTGCCGACCGTGCCGGGGCTCACCAGCTGCCAGGTGATCGACAGCCGGCCGACCTTGAGGTCGGCGAGTTTGGCGAAGGCCTGCTGGCTGAGGTCGAGTTGCCCGGGTGCGCAGGGCAGGGGGCATTCGTTGGTGATCCGTACGGTGACGGAGGCGCCGTTGGCCGCGTGGACGAGCACGTACGCGCCGCACGCCCTGGCCGTCTCGTAGTCGGTGGTGTTCATCGCGGCGATCATGAGGTCGTCGCTGGGGCCGAACAGGCAGGCGCCGTTTCCGTCGCCGGCCGCGTAGGCGGTGGCGACCCCGGTGTAGGTGGTGTGGGGCCGGATCCGCCCTGCCGGTGCTGCCGTGGTGGACCTCGTTCCCCGGGAGCGCGGGGTGCCCTTGGCCGACGGACGCGCCGAAGCGCTGGTCGTAGCGGCCGTCGGCGACGGCGTGCCGGTCGTGGTCGGTGACGCCGACGTGGCCGCGGGGCGCGCCTCGGCCGAGCCGGAGGCGCTCACCTGGGTGGTGGCGGAGGATGTACCCGCGGCAGCCCCGGCATTCGCGCCGTGGCCGGGGAGGACCCCCATGACCAGGTAGGCGAGAACGCCCGCGGCGGTCAGTGCCAACGTGCTGCCCAGCATGAGCCGGCGTCTGTGCCTGCGCTGCCGCGCGGCCTGCCTCGCTGTCTTCATACCTGTCCGTTCGGAAGATGGAGCCGATGGTGCACTGCTCAGTTGCCGCCGACGGCGAAAAGGTTGCCGACCTTTTTCTGTGGGTCGCCCGCGGTTCCTTCCGGCCGGACGGCGGCTGCGGCAGCGCACGAGAAGTGCGCCACCGCAGACGCTCGCATATTCCGGGGATCAGAGGGCCGTGAAGGTCCACAGCAGGTTCGTACTGCTGCCGTACGTCCACTGCTTGGTGACGGAGCCCGAGGCGACGTTGCCGCCGCCGTCGAGGACCAGGCCGGTGGTGCGGTTGGCGATCGAATAGCTGCCGCCGCCCCGGTGGGTGATCTTCCACTGCTGGTTGGTGCCGCCGTTCCAGGCGGCCTCTCGGGCCGCGGAGCCGTCGGCGGTGGCGCCCCAGCCGTCGGCGACCATGCCGTTCGTGCGGTTGACCAGCTTGTAGTAGCCGTCCGCGACCGCCACCGCCTGCCACTGGAGGTTGGAACTGCCGTTCCAGGTCCACTGCTTGAGGTTGGACCCGGAGGCCACGTTGCCGCCGCTGTCCAGGGCGAGTCCGTCGGTGACGTTGGTGACCCGGAAGTACGAGGCCGGGTTGAACTGGACCCTCAGTGAGCTGATCTGGTCGTTGTTGCCGGTGACCCGCAGATCGGGGTTGTCAGCGGTGAAGGTCCAGGAGGTACCGGTGAAGTTGTCCCCGGAGTAGCCGGTCACCTGGTAGCCGGGGGAGGGCCGCAGGGAAGAGATGGTGTCCGCGCCCAGTCCCGCCGCGTTCAGGTCGGCCGCGGTGAAGTCGCCGACGGCGAACACGGCCGAGTTGCCGGTGTAGTTGACGTCCGTGAAGGCGACGGCGCCCGCGACCGGCAGCAGCCCCGGGATCGAGCCGGAGAAGGCCAGCTTCAGGACGTAGGCGCCCGCGCTGTACGGCGCCGAGGAGGGCAGGGTGACCGTGAGCCCGGAGGAGCTCTGGACCGGTGCGGGCAGGTCGATGTAGGTGCCGGCGGTGGTGCCGAGGAGCTTCACCGAGGTCAGTGACGACAGGTTGATGCGGTCCGAGCTGAGCGTCTTGATCGTCAGCGAGCTGCCCGGCCAGCCCAGGACGGTGGCGTACAGGGTGTTGTCGGCCTTGTTGCGGGTGAAGCGGATGTCCTGCGCCGTGCCGGCGTGCGGGGTGGTGAACGAGCCGCCGCCCATCTTCGTCGGGCCCTCGCCGTACACCGCCCAGGCGCGGGTCGCGTACAACGACTCACCGAAGCGCTTCAGATGGTCACCGATACCGAGCAGGATGTCCTTCTGCGCCTGGGGGATGGTGCCGTCGGCCATCGGCGCGATGTTCAGCAGCATGTTGCCGTTCTTGCTGACCCGGTCGATGAGCGAGTGCAGCATCTGCTGGATGCTGTAGTAGCCGATGCCCTGTGTGTAGCACCAGCTGGAGCTGGAGATGCTGTCGTCGGTGAGCCAGTACGGGGTGGTGATGTCGGCCGGGCCGCCGCGCTCGTAGTCGAAGACCTCGCCCTTGTTGTTCAGGCCGTCCTTGTAGGTGGCGACGACCTCACGGCCCCAGCTGCCCGCCTGGTTGTAGTAGTACGACAGGAAGTTCAGGCGCTGGGTCTCGTCGATGGCGTCCAGCTTGAAGTCCTGCCACAGGATGTCGGGCTGGGCGCGGTCGATGACCTCCTTGAGCTTGTCGTACCAGAGCTGGTTCTCCGCGGCCGAGCCCAGCTGTCCGTACAGCTTCTTCAGGCTCGGGTCCGTCTGGGCGGGGGCGTACTCGTAGTAGCCGTTGAAGTTGTACGCGTGGTGCATGGCGACCAGCAGCTTGAGGCCCTTGGCGCGGATGGCCGTGGAGAAGAGCTGCAGCAGGTTCAGCCCCGGGCCCTTGTTCACCGAGTTCCACTCGTTGACCTGGCTGTCCCACATGGAGAAGCCGTCATGGTGCTCGGCGACCGGGCCGGCGAACCTGGCGCCCGCGTCGACGAACAGTTGCGCCCACTCGTTGGGGTCGAAGTTCCCGCCGGCCGACTTCAGCTTCGGCGCGAACTTCACGAAGTTGCCCGCCAGGTCCTGCGCCCCGTTGATGAAGTTGTGGTACGGCCAAGCCGACGGCTGGCCGTAGGTCGCGATGTGGTGCTGGTTGGCGTTGCTGCCCGCCTGGTACATGTTGCGCGGGTACCACTCGTTGTCATAGGCGGGGACGCTGAAGACGCCCCAGTGGAAGTAGATCCCGAACTTCGCGTCCTGGAACCACTCCGGTGCCGGCGGGTGCTGGTCGACCGAGTTCCAGTCGGGCGTGTACGTGCTGGGCGCCGCCTGGGCGGTACCGGCGCCGAACACACCTCCGGCGACGGCGGCAGCGGCCACGCAGGTGGCGCCGGCCAGGAAGTGGCGTCTGCTGAGCGAACTTGGCATGGAACATCCCTGGTTCGGAAGGGGACAGGGGGTGCAGCGGGCCGCTTGTTACGCATGAAGGTCCGCCATGTCTCCGTGGGATGTCAACCAGCGTGCAGGGATGAAAAGAGCTGTACGCCATGGCAATTGAACCGGTTTGCGCCATGTTTAGTCCGTTTTGTGGATACGCAAACATGGCATGTCTGTCGAGGTCTCGCGATCGCATGCGCGCGCCCGGCGCTATGGATTGATGGGATGCATCTTCAGCCTCGATAACGCCAGCCGTATCAACGAGACGGCTGTGACCTGCCACTTCAATTGGAGTTCGACGGGGGTCTAGACAGCGGGTCGAAAACGAGCCTATAAACATCCCATCTCTACCGCGCGGCGATACACAGATGTCGTCGAGGCGAAACATCTCCCGCCCAGGGACGAGCGCGAGGAAGCATCGATGAGACTCAGAACCGCCCTCTGTTCAGCCGTCTCCGCCGTGTCCGCACTGACTCTGCTCAGTGCGTGCAGCAGCGGCTCCACCACCTCGGCGTCGTCGGGCGGCAAGCCGCTGGTCGGCGTCGACTACCCGCGCTCCGACACCGACTTCTGGAACTCCTACATCAAGTACACGCCCCAGTACGGCAAGGAGCTGGGGCTGGACCTGAAGACCACCAACTCGCAGAACGACGTCGCCAAGCTCACCGCCAACGCGCAGACGTTCATCAGCCAGGGCGTCAAGGGCATCGCGATGGCCCCGCAGGACACCGCCGCCATCGCGCCCACCCTCGCGCAGCTGGAGGCGAAGAAGATCCCCGTCGTCACCGTCGACACCCGCCCCGACAGCGGCAAGGTGTTCATGGTCGTGCGCGCCGACAACCGCGCCTACGGCGAGAAGGCCTGCCAGTACCTGGGCACCAAGCTGGGCGGCAAGGGCAAGGTCGTCATGCTGGAGGGCGGCCTGGACTCCATCAACGGCCGTGACCGTACCGAGGCGTTCAACGACTGCATGAAGAAGAACTACCCCGGTATCAAGGTGCTCGGCGAGGCCACCAACTGGGACGGCGCGGTCGCCGCGCAGAAGCTCCAGACCGACCTGACCGCCAACCCGGACATCAAGGGTGTCTACATGGAGTCCAGCTTCGCCCTGTCCGGCACGCTCCAGGTGCTGAAGCAGAAGGGCCTGTTGGTGGACCCGAAGGACAAGAAGCACGTCTTCATCGTGTCCAACGACGGCATCCCCGAGGAGCTCAAGTCCATCGCCGCGGGCAAGATCGACGCCACCGTCTCCCAGCCGGCCGACCTGTACGCCAAGTACGCCCTGTACTACCTGAAGGCCGCGATAGACGGGAAGACGTTCAAGCCCGGCAAGACCGACCACGACAGCACGATCATCAAGGTCCGCGACGGCGTGCTCGAGGACCAGCTCTCCGCCCCGCTCGTCACCGTCGACGGCGCCACCTACGGCGGCGTGGCCAGCGTCAAGAGCGACGACAAGTCGCTGTGGGGCAACAACCTCGGCTGATCCTCCTCCGGAACACAACGGTCCACGAGAACAAGGCGGTTGAGATGAGCGACGGGGAGCGAGCAGTCACCCCCGCGCCCGCCCCGGCGGACGACGGGCGGGCCCCCGCAGCCCCGCCCGTCGTCGAGGCGACGGGCATCGTCAAACGATTCGGTCCGACGGTGGCCCTGAACGGCGCCCGGATCACCATCAGGCCCGGCGAGACCCACGCGCTCGTCGGCCGCAACGGAGCCGGCAAATCGACGCTGGTGTCCGTCCTCACCGGCCTCCAGGCCCCCGACGAGGGCACCGTGACCTTCGGCGGCGAACCGGCCCCCCGGCTCGGCGACCGCGACGCCTGGCGCCGGCGCGTGGCCTGCGTCTACCAGAAGTCGACGATCATCCCCACGCTGACCGTCGCCGAGAACCTCTTCCTGAACCGGCACGACCACGCGGCCGGCCGGCTCATCAGCTGGCGGGCCACCCGCCGGCGTGCACAGGAGCTGCTGTCGGCCTGGTCGGTGAACGTCGACCCGCAGACCCCCGCCGCCGAACTGAGCGTCGAGCAGCGGCAGTTCGTCGAGATCGCCCGCGCGCTGTCCTTCGGCGCCCGGTTCATCATCCTCGACGAGCCCACCGCCCAGCTCGACGGGGCCGCGATCAACCGGCTCTTCGACCGCATCCGCGACCTGCAACGCCAGGGCGTCACCTTTCTGTTCATCAGCCACCACCTCCAGGAGGTCTACGAGATCTGCGACATGGTGACCGTGTTCCGCGACGCCCGGCACATCGTCACCGCCCCCGTCGCGGACCTGCCCCGCGCCGACCTCGTCGCCGCCATGACGGGCGAGGCGGCCGCCGACCGGCGCGCGGAACGGGCCGCCACCCTCGACGCCGCCGCCACGCCCGCACTGAACGTCCGCGCGCTGCAGGGCGAGGGGTACGACGACGTCAGCTTCCGGATCGGAGCCGGCGAGATCGTCGGCCTCGCGGGGGCCGCGGGCAGCGGTCGCACCGAGGTCGCCGAGACCGTCGTAGGACTACGGGCGGCAGCGGCGGGGGAGGTGGAGATCGCCGGGAAGCGGCCCCGCCCGGGCAGCGTGCCCGCGGCCCTCGCCGCAGGCACCGGGTTCGTCCCGCAGGACCGGCACCACCAGGGCTTCGTACCCGACATGTCGATCGCCGACAACGCCACGCTGTCCGTGCCGAAGCGGCTCGGTACGAACGGCTTCCTCAGCCGGACCCGACGGGACCGGCTCGCCGAGGGCATGATCGAGAAGCTGGCGATCAAGACCCCCGGACCCGACCTGCCGGTCTCCGCGCTCTCCGGAGGCAACCAGCAGAAGGTCGTCATGGCCCGCGCCCTGGCCGACGACCCCCGGCTGCTGGTCCTGATCAACCCGACCGCGGGCGTGGACGTGCGCTCCAAGGAGTTCCTCCTCGGCAAGGTCGAGGAGACCGCGCAGTCCGGCACCGGAGTGCTCATCGCCTCCGACGAACTCGACGACCTGCGCATGTGCGACCGGGTCCTGGTGATGTTCCAGGGCCGAGTGACCTCAGAGATCGCCCGCGGCTGGCACGACCACGACCTCGTGGCCGCGATGGAAGGAGTGGACCTCCATGCCTGAAACCGTCCTCGCGGACACCGCCGCGGCGGGCACCCCCGAGCCCGCGGCGAAGCGGACCGCGCTGCTCGGCGGCCGGATACCCCTGGCCCGGCTGCGCGACCTCGCGCTCGTCCCGGCCATCGTGGTCATCGCGATCGTCGGACAGATCGTCAACCCGGTGTTCCTGCAGGCCGACAACCTCATCAACGTCCTGCAGACCATGTCCGAGATGGCCCTGCTGGTCCTCGCCCAGACGATGATCCTGATCGTCAAGAAGATGGACCTGTCGCTCGAGTCCACCATGGGCCTCGCACCCGGCGTCGCGGCCTGGCTGGTGGTACCGGCCGGCGCCGGCCACGGACTGGGTCTCCTTCCCGGTGCCTGGGCCATCCCCGTCACACTCGCCACGGGCCTGCTGATCGGCGTGATCAACGCCCTGCTGATCATCCGCTTCGGCCTCAACGGGTTCATCGTCACCCTCGGCATGCTGATCGTGCTGCGCGGTGTGCTCACCGGCATCTCCGGTGGCCAGACCTTCTTCCAGCTGCCGCCGTCGATGCTCTACCTCGGCACCACCGAATGGTTCGGGATGCCCGCGTCGATCTGGGTCTGCCTGCTGCTGTTCGCCGTCGCGATCGTGGTCCTCGGCTGGACCAGCTTCGGCCGCTCCCTCTACGCCATCGGCGGCAACGTCGATGCCGCGAAGGCCGCCGGCATCCGCACCGACCGGGTGCTGTGGATCGTCATCGTCACCGGCAGCCTGCTCGCCGCCCTCGCCGGACTGCTGCTCTCCGGACGCCTGGCCTCGGTCGCCTCCGCACAGGGCAACGGCTACATCTTCACCGTGTTCGCCGCCGCCGTCATCGGCGGGATCAGCCTCAACGGCGGCAAGGGCACCATGTTCGGGGCCTTCTGCGGGATCCTGCTGCTCTTCATGATCCAGAACGTGCTCACGCTGGCGGGCGTCCCCGCGCAGTGGATCGGCGCTCTCAACGGCCTGATCATCCTGGTCGCCCTCGCCATCTCACGCATCACCGGCGGCAAGGTCCAGGAGTGAACCGGGCGGCCCTCCGGCCGCCCGGCACCCTCCACCGCACCGCCATCTCGTCGCACGGGGCCGTATCGCCCCTGCTCTCACAGGAGTTGCCGCCATGTCATCCGCCCTGTCCGCTTCCCCGGCATCTGCCCGCATCACCGCCCTGGACGTGCTGGACGTGCGTTTCCCGACGTCCGAGCACCTGGACGGGTCGGACGCGATGAACCCCGAGCCCGACTACTCCGCCGCCTACGTGGTCCTGCGCACCGACGCCTCCGACGGACTGGAGGGCCACGCCCTCGCCTTCACCACCGGCCGCGGCAACGATGTCCAGGCCGCCGCCATCGCGGCTCTCGCCCCGCACGTGGTCGGCCTCTCGGTCGAGGACGTCTGCGCCGACCTCGGCGCGTTCTCCCGCGCCCTCGTCCACGACCCCCAACTGCGCTGGCTCGGCCCGGAGAAGGGCGCCATCCACATGGCAACCGGCGCCGTCGTCAACGCCGCCTGGGACCTGGCCGCCAAGCGCGCCGGCAAGCCCGTATGGCGCCTCCTCGGCGAGATGACCCCCGAGGAACTGGTCGCGCAGGTCGACTTCCGCTGGCTCTCCGACGCCCTCACCCCCGAGGAGGCCCTCGAAATCCTGCGCCGCGCCGAGCCCGGCCGCGCCCAGCGCATCGACCACCTGCTCGACCGGGGCTACCCCGCCTACACCACCACCCCCGGCTGGCTCGGCTACTCCGACGAGAAGCTGGCCCGTCTGGCCCGCGAGGCCGTCGCCGACGGCTTCACCCAGATCAAGCTGAAGGTCGGCGCGGACCTTCAGGACGACATACGGCGCATGCGCGTCGCCCGCGAGACCGTCGGCCCGGACATCCGCATCGCCGTCGACGCCAACCAGAGGTGGGACGTCCAGCCCGCCATCGACTGGATGCAGGCCCTGGCCCCGTACGACCCGTACTGGATCGAGGAGCCCACCTCCCCGGACGACATCCTCGGCCATGCCGCGGTCCGCAAGGCGCTCGCCCCCATCAAGGTCGCCACGGGCGAGCACATCGCCAACCGGGTCGTCTTCAAGCAGCTCCTCCAGGCCGGCGCGGTCGACATCGTGCAGATCGACTCCGCGCGCGTGGGCGGAGTCAACGAGAACCTCGCCATCCTGCTGCTCGCCGCGAAGTTCAAGGTGCCGGTCTGCCCGCACGCGGGCGGCGTGGGCCTGTGCGAGATGGTGCAGCACCTGTCGATGTTCGACTACGTCGCCGTCTCCGGCACCACCGAGGACCGCGTCATCGAGTACGTCGACCACCTGCACGAGCACTTCGTCGACCCGGTCCGCATCGCCGACGGCCACTACCTGGCGCCACAGCTGCCGGGGCTGAGCGCGCAGATGCACCCCGAGTCCCTCAAGGAGTACGCCTACCCCGACGGCCCCGTTTGGACTGCTCGTGTCTGACGCCCAGGCCCTCGTCGACGCCCACCACCATGTGTGGGACCTGGACCGCAGGCCGCAGCCCTGGCTGGACGAGCCCGGTCACGAGCCGATCCGCCGCAACTTCAGCTCGCACGCCCTGCGTTCGGCCGCGACCCGGCCGATCGCCGGACGGCGGCTGACGAGCACGGTGGTCGTGCAGTGCATCGCCTCCGTGCCCGAGACCCGTGACCTTCTCGCCCTGGCCGAAAGCGATCCGCTGATCGGCGCCGTGGTCGGCTGGGCGGACCTGACGTCTCCCGCGATCGGCGACGTACTCGACGAGCTGCGGGCCGGTCCCGCAGGCCGGTACCTGCGCGCCGTACGGCACGTCGTGCAGGGCGAGTCCGATCCGCAGTGGCTCCAACGCCCGGACGTGGAAAGGGGGTTGCGAGCGGTGGGGGAGCGGGGTCTCGGATACGACGTGCTGGTCCGCAGCCACCAGCTCCCGCAGGCGATCCGCCTCGCCGAGCGGCTCCCCGAGCTGCCGCTCGTCCTGGACCACGCCGGCAAGCCGCCCATCGCGCAGCACGAACCCACCGATTGGGCACAGCAGTTGCGGACGCTGGCCCGGCATCCCCAGGTCCACTGCAAGGTGTCGGGTCTGGCCACGGAGGCCGACCACGAGAAGTGGACCGCCGCCGACATCCGCCCGGTGTGGGACGTCCTGCTCTCCGCCTTCGGGCCCGACCGGCTGATGTTCGGCTCCGACTGGCCCGTCTGCGTCCTCGCCGGCGGCTGGGACCGCTGGGCCGCCGCCGTCGAGGAGCTCCTGTACGACTGCTCCGGCACGGAGACCCAGGCGGTGCTCGCCGGCACCGCGACCGCTTTCTACCACCTGACCCCCGCCCCTGCTCCGACAAAGGAGGGGACGCCGTGCTCCTGACCGAACTGCTGCACCCCGGCATCCTCGAATCCCTGGCCGGAGCCGGCCACGGCGCCCGTGTGCTGCTCGCCGACGGCCACTACCCGGCGAGCACCGCCACCGGCGAGCGCGCCAGAACCGTCCACCTCAACCTCGCCCCCGGTCTGCTCGACGTCACCACCGTCCTCGACGTGCTGCTGCGCGCCCTGCCCGTCGAGGCGGCGCATGTGATGGTGCCGCCCGAGGGCGAACCGGAGCCGCCCGCCATCGCCGAGTACCGCTCGAAGCTGGCGCCCCTCCCGGTCGACACGCTCGGCCGCTTCGAGTTCTACGACGCCGCCCGCTCACCCGACCTGGCACTGGCGATCGTCACCGCCGACACCCGCACCTACGCCAACCTGCTGCTGACCATCGGCGTCCGCGCTGAAGGGACCCTGATCGCACGATGACACTTGCCGCCCGCTATCTGTCCGCCCGCACCCTGGACACCGCTCCCGCGGCCACTGCGCCTCCCGGCCCCGGTGAGGTGGAGTTGGCCCCCGCCTACGTCGGCATCTGCGGTACCGACCTGCATATCTTCCACGGCGACATGGACGCCCGGGTGGCCGCGCC
>NZ_JBSFHW010000066.1:0-46558 GCF_053597275.1 Streptomyces sp. NPDC001492
CGCTCAAGTCATGGTGTGGCGGCTGGAGAACCGGTTGGAGAAATGGCAGCAGGAAGGCACGAGTGATGCACCGCAGACCCAGCAGCCGACACAGGCCGCTCGACGCCCGCAGCAGCCGGGCCCGACGCAGGGCCGCGGCCGCGGCCCGCGTACCTGACCCAGGCACGACGGAGGTGCGAGTATGACCGAGCGATCCGAGGAGTACCCCCGATCCGAGGAGTATTCCGACCTGTTGACCGAGGCCATGCGCCGAGGCTCCGCGCGGACCATGGCGTTGCTCGCGCAGGCCGCCGAGACCGCCGTACTCGTCGCCGCGATCCGCGAACGCCAGGCGGCCCGGCGGGCGATCGAGGAGGCTCAGCGGGAGCGTGCCCAGGCCGCCGCTGAGGAGATGCGGCGGCAGACCGACCGCGTGCGGTGGCAACGCGCGCTCGATGACGAGTGGCTGGAGTCCGCGACTGTCGACGAGCTGGTGACCGCGTGGGTGGCCGGCCGTGCGCACGTGCACGAGGACGCGATGGCGCATGATGCTGTCGGGCGGCTGGAAAGCACGCTGTACGCGCGTGAGCCGGAAGCCATGGACTTGTACCAGCGGCTCATGCACGCACCGTACGAGCCCGAGGAGGCGATGCGGCAGGCCGCCGAGTGGTTCACCCGGGCACGCGACGCGGACGCGATCCGCAAGAAGAGTCCGTACGAGCGGACCGCCCGGGTGGCCCGCGGCGAACTCGATCCCGGCCCGGCTGTCGTCGCAGCCCACCAACGCGAGGACTTGCGCCAGGCCGTCACTCTTGCGCTGCCCGATCTCGCCGACCAGATCACTGGCGATGACGCGTGGCCCGCCCTTGCTGCCACGATGTCCACCGCCGAACAGCAGGGCCTCGACCCGGCGGAGGTGCTCGCCAGGGTCGCCGCCGAGCGGGAGCTGAACACCGCCCGCGGCATGACCGCCGTTCTCCAGTGGCGCCTTGAACGCTACTTGGAAAACCCCCCGCCCTCCCCCACCGACGCACCCACCGGCACGCCCACCGCGGGCGACGGTGCGACGGCCTCGCCGCCGACCACCACGGCGACGGCCGGTTCCTCGCGGCAGGACGAAGTACGGCGAGCGATCCGAGACGTGGGCCGCAGCCGCCGCATGACGAACGAGGACGGGAGCGACGAGGAACGCCGCGCGTTCATCTTGGAGCGATGGCGCACAGTCCACGCGGTCGAGGACGAGCATCCCGGCGCCCAGCGTGCGGCCCGCGCGTTCGAGCGCGAGCTGATCGCGCTAGACCCGGAGGCCCGCGCGCTGTACGAGAGCCTGGCTCCAAGCCATGCGGACGGATCGGAGCTCACCCCGGCCGAGCGGGAGCAGGAACGGCTGGCCGCACAGGCCGCATTCGCCGGCTACTTGGACCGTCATGGACTCACACCCGAGGGCAAGCCCCCGGTGGCACCCCACGCAGAGGCGGCCCCGCCGCAGCAGCCGGCGGAGGCGCCGGGGCATGAGGACCAGACGGTGCGGAGAGTCGCCGAGGCGAAGGCCGCGGCGGAGAAGGCCCGCAACACCGCCGAGAAGCTCAACGCCTCCGCCCGCGTGGGCGAGGGAACCGTGCTGTACCAGTGGACCATCGACATCCCGGCAGAGGACGGTTCGGCGGCATTCATCGCCAGCGGACAGTTCCGGGTACCAGCCGGCCCCGACCAGCAGGCGGCCGCCGAGCGGGCTGCCGCGGACGAATTGCACGCCCTGTTCCGCACCGAGGCCGAGCGGGAACGGCCGGTGCCCGACGACCGGCAGCGGGACTACGTCATCCGTGCCACCGGGCCGGGCGGTCCTAGGGAGACGATCCGGGTCACCGGTCGTACGATGCGCGCCCGCGCGGACGACATGGACAGGCCCGCGTCGACGGCCGAGAGGCCGGCACCGGCCACCGCGCAGGCCGCGCCCACGGCGCAGGCGGACCAGGCGCCCGCGGGAGATGCGAACCTCGACATGGGGTACGACGAGAACGACCTCGACCGGCCGGCCCCGGCACAGCCGCAGGCATCAGCTCAGACGATCCCGCCTGATGTGCAGGCAGCAGCGCAGACCGCCGTCCGTATGACCCGCATGGCCAGCCCCGGGCCGGTAGATGCCGCGCTGGGGCAGCAGAAGAAGACGGAGAGGCCGGCGGTGTCGGGAAAAGTAGTTCTGGGTCGGGAGCGGACGAATCAGCGAAAAGGCCCCCGCCCGGGACACTGATTCAATGACCTGGGGTTCCACAACTCCGGTATGCCGAGGCGGGGCACCCTCACGAGGGCGCCCCGCCTCGGCATACCTGCCGGAAGGAACTTTGGCGCCACGCCGCGAGTGCAAGAAGTGCGATGCGTCGGCGGGCGACGAGCGGCCGTTCGGCACGATAGCGGGGGCGCTGCCCCCCACACCCCCGGCCCTCCTCGGAGGGGAGTGGGGAACGCGTGACGATGGTGCGGTGGGTGAGGTGTGACGGTGGGGTGGGTCGCGGTGCGGCCCCTCCCCGACCGGGCCCCACAAGGGGACTTGAGCCCGCGGCGGGGCGCAAGGCCAAGCCGCCTACGGCGGTCGCCGCGACCGGCGAGCCCTGCCCCCCACCACAGTCTCAAGTGCGCAGAGCGCGCCCGATCGAGGAGGGACCCACCCCGCTTGGCTCGACGTATGGCGGAACCGCCGCCGTGGTGCGGGCCGGTGTGCTGTCTGTGACGCGATGCGGGCCCGACCGTTGAGGTCGGGCCCGCATGTGTGTTGCTGGGTTCGTCGTCAGCCTGGGGGCTCCTCGGCGGCCGCCGTGAGCGCCTCGATCACCGCGGCCGGCACCGGTTCTGCGGGGAGGTCGGGCACCGGCTCGTGCTTGTCCGTGGTGCACTGTGCGTACGGCCCGTCGGGCCCGAGCAACAGGGGTAGCTGCGAGTCGAAATGGTCGCGGAACCAGACGCCCAGGCCGGTGCCGACGTCGAGCCGCAGCACCTCCCAGGACCGCCACAGCGCCTCGAAGCGCACCATCGCCTCGGGGTGCGCCCACCACAGCCGGCACCAACGCAGGGAGCCTGGCCCCACCTTGCGCTGGAACGTCGGGATGAACCAGCCTTCCACCCACGCCGCCGCGTGCGGAAACACGGGCTTGGGCTTCGGTTCTTCCTTCTCCTTGCCGCCCTTGCCGTCGCCCTTGCCGTCGCCCTCTTGGGCCTGCCGCTCGGCGGCTTCCAGGATGGGGACGGCCCAGTCCACGAAGTCCTCAAGACCGCCGACGGCGGACCGAACCGCGCGCAGCTGCGCGGCTACGTCCTCCAGCGCGGGCACCGCCGACGAGGCGGCCGCATCGGTGGCCGGCGAATCCTCGACCGGCGGCGCGTCGCCGCCCTCGGGCGCCGCGGGTTCCTCGCGGCCGGTCTCGTCGGGGGTGGTCTCGTCGGCCATGCTCAACCGCCCGTACTCGAGTACGCCGTTGCCGCCCACTGCTGAACCTGCCGCTTGCCGTCGGCGTTGAGCGCGCTGATCAGTTCGCGGTCGGGGTGGTGGCTGAACCACGGCAAGAGATCCATCAGCACAATCGGCGTGCCGGTGGCCATCAGCAGCGCGGTGCCCTTGCGCAGGGCGCGCACGTCCGACGCCGACATGATCTGTTGCCGCCGGGGGCTTTCGGAGACCGACCAGCCGTCCCGGGTCCGGGTGACGCTGCGCGTGTTGACGTCGTGCTCGCCGATGAGCCGGGCGAGGTCGGAGGCAAGGTCGGGATCATCGATTCCCGCGCCGATGATCTTGATGGTGGAGGCGCCCCACAGCATTTCCATGCCGGTCTCGCCCCACACCGACTCGCCCTGTTTGAGGGACTGGAGGATGGTCAGGACGTTGATCCCCGCACCACCCAGGTAGGAGTACATGTCGGGGAGATCACCGATCGGGCAGACGTTGGCCGCCTCATCAAGGATCACGTCCATGGAGGGGTCAAGGCGCCCGCCCATCGCTTCGGCGGCACGCACGGCCTCCCGGAACAGGGTGTCGGTGAGGGCCGCCACCAGCGGGGCCGCGCTGCCCGCGCCCTTGTGGCTCATCAGGTACAGGGTGCCGGTGGAGCGCACGAAGTGCTTGAGGTTGAGCTTCTGCATCGGGCGGGACGGCTTGGTGACCCACGCCATGGTGCGCGGGTCGCGCAGGCAGGACGCCCCGGAGCGGGCGGTTTCGTAGATGCCCTGGGTCGTCTCGTCCGCGCCGGCCTGCCGGGCCCGGTAGCTGCGGGCCATGTTCTTGAATTGCGGGTGCTGCTCCAGGATGGTGGCGGGCACGCCGGTGGAGGTGTCGACCAGCCAGCCGTACACGTCGTCGAGGCTGCGGTTGTCGAGGGCCGCGGCGAGGATCAGTTCGGAGAGCAGGGCGCGGGCGGCCGGGCCCCAGATCTCGCGGGCCTTCTCGTCGGCGACGCCGGCCACGAAGTGCCCGCCGAGGCGGCCGGCGTCCTCGACGTTGTCGACGTCGGCCAACAAATCAACCCAGAACTCTTGCGGGTGGTGGGCGATGTGCTGGGGGTCGAAGACGAGGATGGGCCCCTTGGTGTGCTTGGCCCGGTAGGTGGCCGTGGCCTGCCACACGTCCGCGCGGCGGCTGGTGACCACGCACGCGCCTTTGGCCGCCAGGACGCGCGGAATGGCGTACGCGCTCGTCTTGAACGAACGCGGGGCCATGATGGCCAACTCCACGTCTTCCAGGTTTCGGCGCAGTTCCGGGCCCTTGGGGCGCAGGCGCCCGAGGAGGGCGCCGCACTCGTCGGGGTCGAGGTCCTCGGCGCGCTGCCCGGCCAGCGACGGCCGCAGCCTGATCGCCTGTTGGGCCAGGGCCGGGGCGGTGAGGTGCTCGACGGCGTCACGGCCGGCGAGGTGGCGGGCCGGGTCGTTCGGGTCGGGCATCTTGTCGCGGATGGCCCGCACGGCGAAGAACAGGCCGACCAGCGCGGCCGCGGCGAGGACGGCGGCGAAGGTGACGATGAGGTCGGCCGGTACGCCGGGCCATATGCGGGCCAGGTCGCCGTGGACGACGTCGCTGAGCAGCGACCAGCTGTACGGGGAGTGCCAGCCGTGCCCGGTGAAGAGGGAGGCGAGGCCGCCGCCGAGGGAGAGCGCGCCCAAGGCACCGGCGGCCGCGGCGAGGGCGGCGAGGATGGACAGCGGGACCCAGGGGTCCGCCGGACCGCCGCCGCGCGAGGTGTCGCGGATGCCCACGGCTACACCCCCATCACGGTGGCGGACTTGGCCCGTCCGCGGATCGCGGCATCGGTGTTGTACAGGTCGATCTCACGGCGGGTGAGGTGCATCTCCACCGGGATGCCGAGCCGGCCGCCGCACTTGATCAGGTACTTGCCGCGGCCCGGGTGGGGCCGGTCGGTCGCCCAGGACTCCGGCGCGCTCCAGCTCGCGACGAACTCGCGCTCGCTGGAGGTCAGCGCGCGTACGGCGTTCACGCGGGCCAACTCCAGGTCCGGCAGGGCGCCGAGGATGGTCACCGCCGAACGCTCCACGAAGCCACGGGCTTTGGCGCGGTCCTCTTCCGTCGGCAGCGCCTCCAGGTCGGACAGGGAGTGCGTGGTGATGATCGAGCCGACGCCCTGGTGCCGGTTGAGGCGGGTGAGGCGGTCGGTGCGGTCGACGAGGCCGGGGGCGGCCCGCAAGCTCCGCCACATCTCATCCTGAATCGTGAGGTACGGCCGGTCGTTGCCGACCGCGCGGGCAGCGTCGACCAGGCCGAACCCGTATGCCCAGGTGCACTGCAGGGCGGCCGCCACCACGTCGTCACTGGCTTTGTCGAGGGCGGAGATGTCGATGGAGACGGCGGGTGCGTTCATGTCGACCGGTGCGGTGGTGTGGCCGTCGAACAGGCCGCGCAGCACGCCGTGACTGATGCGGGCCAGGGTGCGCACGATCGAGTCGGTCAGCTCGCGGTACTCCGCCTCGGACCGGGCCCGCACCGCGTAGCGCAGTTCCTCGCCGCCGTCCTCGATCTGCTTGACCACCTCGGGAATGATCGGCTGTTGGCCGGTGCGGCGGTCCAGGACGTCGAGGGCCGCGCCGAGCACGAGTTCCTCAGCGTCGGTGATGGGCGCCCCGCGGGAGCCGCGGGCGATGGTGCACAGCGCCAGGAGCAGGGTGAGCCGGCGGCCGCGGATCTCCGCCTTGAGCGTCTCGGCTTTGGCCGGGTCGGTGCGCTCCAGGTGCGGGATCGCCTGGCCGAGCGGGCCGGAATCCAGGGGGTTGAGGGTGTGCAGTCCCCATCCGACCTTGACGACCTGCCCGCCCATCGCTTCCACCAGGGGCCCGTACTCGCCCTTGAGATCTCCCAGGGACAGCACGCCGACCCCGAAGGCGATCAGGCCGCAAGCGATCCGCTTGGAGATCGCCGACTTGCCGATGCCGGGTTCGCCGAGAACGAAGATGCCCGGGTTGGTGATGATGTTGTGGCGCACCCAGTCGATCGGGTCGAGGGCGACCACCTCGCCCCAGATCATGTGACGGCCGATCGGCACGCCGACCGCGGGAGCTCCGGACCCGGCGGTGAACGGGTACAAACCGCAGGTCTGCACGGTGGTCGCCTGGAAGCGGGGCGGGACGGCGACGTGCGAGGCCCGGCCTCTGTCCACGCCGGGCCAGCCCCAGGAGGGCGGGGTGGGGCCGACCTGCGGCAGCGACGGGTCCTGACGGGCGGTGGGCTTGGCGAGGCGGGGCGCAAACGGGGCGGGCATGAATCCCTCCGAGACGGTGCGGTGCGGACGAAGTGCCGAGGCAAAGCAGGGGTGTTCGGCAGCTTCACCGGCCCCCGGACCCCGGCAGTCGTGCCGGGTCCGGGCACCAGTGGAGGCGCCGACGAGGGGTCAGCGGCTGCGCCGGCGGGCGATCTCGGGCAGGTAGATGCCCAGCGGCAGGGTGGCGGCGAAGGCCGCCGACTGTGCGCGCACGGCCCGGCGGAGTTTGATCTTGGAGGAGCCGGCCCGCTGCTCGATGTCGGAGACGGCGCGGTCCAGATCCTTGGCCGCGGTGACGGTGGTGGTGACGACCATCGAGGACAGGCCCAGACCGGCGCCCTGGGCTTCCTCGCGGGCCGCCTGCATGGCGCGTTCACGGTCGGCGGCATCCTGCGCGGTCTCCGACCGCTTGGTGCGGGCACGGACGGCGGCCCGGTAGGCGGCCGCGTTCACCTCGTTCTCCAGCTTGTCGGCGGCCGCTTCGGCCGGGAACGGCTCGTAGAACAGGGTGACGCGCTTGGGGTGGCGTCCCGGGCCCAGCAGCGGCGCCAGGACGTCGCTGGTGACGAACTGGCGGGGCGGGTTCGCCCAGATCCAGCTGACGCTGATACCGGTGTCGTGCTCGTAGTGGTCGAAGTGCTCGCGGGCGTCGATGGGAGGCATGGCGCCCGACTCCAGCAGCGCGGCGGGGTTGTTGGCCAGGGTGCGGGCCACCTCGCCGCGGGCGGCCGGGTCGTAGGCGGTGCGGACGATCCCGGCGAGCTGCGCGGCCGAGGCCCGGCCCAGCACACTCACCCCGCAGCTGCCCAGCGAGGCCTGCAGACCGCGCAGGACACGGCCGCACTCGGCGACCGCGTCGGCGAACGTCTCGGGCTTTTGCGGGGCCTTGGCCGGGTCGAAGGTGATGCTGACGCGGGTGTCGACCGCGGCGGAGGCGGCCGGGGAGATCTGCACCAGGTCGGCCATGAGCTCGCGGGCCGGGGCCGGCGCGTTCGGGTCGATGCGCCGCGAGACGTAGTCCTCCAGGGTGGAGCCGGGGTCGGGGGCGGTGTCGACCGTGACGGCGACGTGCGCCACCAACGGGGTGTGGCCGAGCCGGGCCAGCCACGCACCCCACTGGGACACCCACACGTCGACGTTCTCGCGGTTGGCGAGCGCGGTCGAGGTGGGGGCGACCTGGATGGTGGCGGTCAGGTGGCCGGTGCGGCGGTGCCAGGCCATGCCGTAGTGGCCGCCCTCCCCATCCTCCGCGGACAGCGGGACGACGGGCGCCAGGACGCCGGGCAGGTCGTTGTCCGGCTCGTGCAGCGTCGTCACGCCGGAGATGTAGGTGGTCTGTCCCGCCCGGCGGCCGGCACGCCAGCGGGAGGAGTGCACCACGGCGTCGACCAGGGGCACGCCGTTCCAGCGGGCCATCGTGATGGCGATGACCACGGCGGCCGCCGGGGCGGCGAAGAGGACCAGGCGGAAGCTGATCGCCGCGGCGGTGATGACGCCGACGACGGCCACCAGGACGATCGCGGTCTGGGTGGGGGTGAGGTTGCCCAGACCGATACTGCGGCTCTTGCGCCACCCGCCGTAGAGCCTGACCTGGGAGGATTCTGAACTCATCGCGTATGCCTCGTCATTCCGATGCCGGCGGGTTGGTCATGTTGTTCGCCGCGCTGTTCGCGGCGCCGTGCGTGATCCGTCCGGCCTCCACCGCGACACCGGCCGGGCCCGCGGCCGCCGCCGCTCCGCCCGCGCCAGCTGCCCCGCTGGTCGCCGCGGCCCGACCGGCCGTCTGCGCGCCTGCGCCAGCCGCTGCGCCGGCGTTCGCTGCGGCGCCGGTCTGCGCGGGGACGCCCGCGCCCGGGTGCGGCTGCTGTGCGGGGGGCGTGGACGGCGCCGGCTGCGCCTGGGTGCTGGAGCTGTCCGGCGCGGCCGGGGCCGCCCCCTGCGGCTTCTGGCCCGGGTCGGGCAGGTTCTGGCTGATCATCTGCGCGTGCTGGGTGGCGCTGATCGGCTGCGCTCCCCCGTCGCGGGAGGCCTGCAGCCGCAGGCCGGAGGCGCCGAGGGTGGCCAGCGAGGACAGCATGCCGCCGCCGCCCGCGTCCATCACCGAGCCGGAGGCCCAGGAGAAGAGTTTGATCAGCACCGGCAGGGCGAGGATGGCCAGCATCATCATGGCGAAGCCGACCAGCACCGATGTGGGGTCGTTGCCCTTGCCGATCAGCTTGAACGCCACGAAATAGACCAGGGAAGCCGTGGGTTGCCAGAAGATCAAAGCCAGCGTCCAGCCGAGAATCTTCGGCAGCCAGGCCCGGCCGAAGCCGGTCAGCTGCCCGGATGCGGCCAGCGGCAGGCAACCGGTCAGGACGATGACCGAGCCGTCACGCAGGAGGCCGAGGAGCCACTGAACCACGCCGGCGAGGAAGCCGAGAATGCCCAGCAGGATCACCGCGGCTGCCTGGTTTTGCAGTGCGGCGAGACTGAAGACCTTCGCCAGCCGGGCCCCGAACTCGCGGCCGGCCGCCTGGTTGAGAACCCATGCGGAGAAGCCCGCCGACGCCTGCATGAACAGGTTGACCGTGGCGGTGCCGCACGCGCTCCAGAAAGCCAGTTTGAACAGCCCCTCGCCCAAGGAGACGAGGGGGTCGGGCTTGCCCGAGACGACGAGCTTGATCCCAATCAGGATCACCCCGGCGACCGCCACGGCGATGGTCACCGGCAGCAGGACCTGACGGATCGAGTTCACGACCGAGGTGTCAACCCCGTTGCTGGTGGTGTCGATCCACCAGGTGAACGACTCCTTGACCATCCACGCGCAGGATTCGGCGATGGAGTCGGCCAGGGTGTCGATCGCGGACTTCGCCGCCGACTTGATGCAGTCGCCGGGGCTGGTGATCCCGCAGCTCACGAGGCGGTCACCCCCGGGAAGAGGGTGTAGCCGGTGGTGGAGTTGACGACGTTGTTGGGCCACTGGCCCCCGTCGGGGGCGCGCAGTTTCCAGTCCCCGCCGGCCCAGTCGAGCGTCACGGCGAAGTCGACCATGACCGTGCCGCCGGTGTCGGAGTTCGCGCCGCGCGAGAGGAGGTGGAGCGTGACCGTCTGCCCGGAGGCGTCCACGCCGTCGGCCGCGTAGCCGATCGTCTGCGCGTAGATCCGCAGGGGGGTGCCGTCCGGCACCCCGGAGCTCTGCCGGGCGTCCTGGTAGTCGCTGTCGACCTGGGCGCGGAAGGCGCTGGTGTCGCCGGTCATCTGCTGCTCGATCGTGGGCCCGTAGGTGTCGGGCCCGGCCTGCGCGGCGCTGCGCGTGGCGAGGTGCACGGCCGCCTCGACGGCGCCGCCGAGGTTGTGCGCGAAGCCGGAAGCGCGGGTGAGGGTGTGCACCTTGGGCCCGTAGCGGGGGCTGAGGGGCAGCGGTGCGCCGTGGAAGTCCTGGAAGGTGACGCCCTTCCACGACGCGGCCGACGACGAACCGCCGCCGGTGTCGCCGCCGTTGGCGCCCGGGGTGACGACCGTGCCGCCCGGCTCGTCTATCCCGCCCGAGGCGGAGGCCTGCGGGGCGGCCGGGGAGTTCTTGCCCCAGTTGTCGTGGTAGCCGATGACGGCGGCGATGACCGCGGCGGCGACCACGACGCCCGTCACGACCAGCGCGGTGGTCCGGCGTCGCTTGGGCTTGGACGAGCCGGGGGTGTCCCGGGCGGTGTGCACGGTGGGGTTGGTCATCTCAGCCCCCCAGGAACGTGCCGAGCAGGCCCGCGCCGCCGGAGATCAGGGTGACGCCCAGCACCTTCCAGGGGATTTCGACCGCGGCATCGGCGGCAGTCGTGGCGCCCCGGCCGCCGCCGGAGCCCCACAGCATCTTGATCCCGGACAGGATGATGGACGCGGCCGCGATCGAGTAGCCGCCCCACTTGAGCCAGCCCAGCAGGGTGTCACGGGCGTTGGAGAGCCCATCGGGGGTCTTGGCGCCGGGGTTGGGGATCGCGTCGGCGAGGGTGGCCCACTCGTGAGCGTGGTGCAGGGCGGTGATCATGAGCGTACTCCGTGGTTGTTGACCGGTGGGGCGGACAGATGGGTGCGCATGGCGGCCACCGCCTCCACGACGTTGCGCGGGGCGGTGACGCTCAAGGGGTTGTCGACGTCCCGCCACATCGGGACGAAGGGCAGCCGGACGATCGCCGAGACGCGATCCTGCAGCAGCTTGAGGCGGGCACGGGCGGTCGCCGGCTCCGGCAACGGGCTGTCGGCGACGACGACCAGGAGCGGCGGGCGGGCCAGCCACCCGTGGGTGAGGTTGTAGTGGGCGCCGTTGACCGCTGTCGTCGCCATGGCCGTGCCGTACGCCGTTGACCGGCATACCAGGACCAACGGGACATCCTTCACGTGCAGTTGGTCGATGCGGACCTCATAGGCGCTCGGCGCCAGCAGCCGGGTGACGGTCGAGGCCCCCGAGCCGCCGTGGCAGCCGGCCACCGCCACGGCGGGGAGGAACAGCGGGGGAAGCCCAGGGCCGATGGGCGATCGCCGTCGCTTGAACACATCCATGAAGGGCCCCCTTTCAGCGGTGGTTGGATAGCGACGCTTTGCACAGCACCTTCAGGAGCTCGCTCTATGTCGCTTATTCATGTCGCTTACTATGAAGATACTGTACAGTCTGGTTCCGTTGCTTGCCACAGGGTTAACGGAGGCGGTGCGTGAGCCGCGGAGGAGTCGACGGTTTTCGGGGGGACCGGCTGCGCCGGGCCCGCCTGCGCCGCGCGCTCTCCCTGGCCGAGCTCGCGGTCGCGGCGGAATCCAACCCCAACTCGATCTCCCGTCTGGAGAGGGGAGAACAGAAGCCGCCGCCGCTTCTGTTGGGCAGACTCGCCGAGACCCTGGGGGTCAAAACGGAGTATCTCGCCCCACTTCCGGCGAAACCGACCCTGCGTCATATCCGAGAACGGGCAGGACTGACCGGTTCCGAGATTGCGCACGCCCTTGACGTGACCCCCGGAACTGTCAGCAGTACGGAACGCGGTGTTACCCATCCCCGTGACGCTCCCGCATGGGCCCGAGCCTACGGCCTGGGACTGACAGAGTTCTTGGCCGCTTGGGAGCACGGCAGGACGGCGACCGCGCGCCGTGTCAAGGGGCCTTAACCAGACAGGCAAAAAACCGACCGGCCGCCCTGATTAAACGGGGGGTGCGGACCAAGGGAGGGAGACACGGCCGCCATGCAACAGCCAGGAGGCAAAGCGGCAATCGGGATAGGCGGGGCGGTGGTTTCGTTGCTCGTGCTGTTCCCGCTGCTGTTCGTCGTCGTCGGCGGCACCAGCAACGGGATGGCCGAGGCCGCCATGACATGCGATACGGGCACCACCGACCAGGCGGGGGACGCAGGGGGCGGCATCGCCAGCGGCCCGGACTCCCCCGGGGCCGCCAACGCCGCGTACATCGATCTGCCCATCCGGCAGGCCGATTTGGCCCCGCCGGTCCCGGTGGACCAGATCACGCTGAGCAAGTGGGTCTATCCGGTCCCGCCCCCGTGGAACATCGGCACCCGGTTCGGGGAGCAGGGCGGCCACTGGTCCAAGGGACACAGCGGCATCGACTTCCCCAAACCCACCGGCACCGCCGTGTACTCGGCAGCCGACGGCGTGGTCCTGGCGACGCACGCCTACGGCACCGCGGACAACAACGCGTACGGCAACTTCATCATCGTCCTGCACGCCAACAACACCGAGACGATGTATGCCCATCTGTCCTCGATCGACGTCAGTGCGGGCACGAAGGTCAAGGCCGGAACGCCGATCGGCAAGGTCGGCGCGACCGGCAACGTCACCGGCCCGCACCTGCACTTCGAAGTCCGGCCCATGATCCACGGGCATCACCTCCCGGTGAACCCCGAGCCGTACCTGACCAAGGCCGGCCCTGCCGCACCCGGCCCGGTGACCGGCGGATCCGGCACCGGCACCAACCCCGCGGACCCGTCCCAGAACACCGCGTGCACCTACGCCGGCGGACTTGGCGGCGCGGTCAACACCGCTGCCCTGCCCGGACTTGCCCGGCAGATGGCCGCCACCGTCAACGTCCTGCAAGGGCAGATCTGCCCGGAGATGCCGGTATCGTGGATCTTCGCCCACGTGATGACGGAATCGAGCTGGAACCCCAAGGCGTACGCCCCCAACGTGAACGGTGGCGCGGCCGGCCTGTACCAGATGGGCCGCCCCGAATGGGCGTCCGTCTACGGCACCTACGGTGACTGGGCGCTCGGCGCCCCGCCGCCGGACGACAACCAGGTGTGGGACCCGGCCACCCATCTGCGGGTGGGCATCAAGTTCACCTGCGGGCACCTGCGGGAGATGACCCGGTATCTGGCCCAGCACCCGGAAAAGAAGATCAGCCCGCTGGACGCCATGGCCGTGTGCCACATCGCCGGGTGCTCGCGCGTCACCGGCTCCGCTACCGGCATCCCCCGGCCCGGCGAGGTCGGCTGCGGGCAGGACTGCGTGAACCAGATCACCGGCTACATCGCCAGCATCCACAAGTACCAGCAGCAGTTCGCCGGCGGCACCACCGCCAACGCAGGCGCCGCCGGGCCCATCCCGGTGGCAGTCAACCTCCCGGCGGCCCCCGCCCCGTACAACGGCGGGGCGACCAGCTGCAGCAAGCCGGACCCCACCGGCGGCCGGTGCCTGACCGGGGCGACCGCCCACGGCTACGCCCAGATCACCAAAGCGTTCCCGATCTGGAGCTCCGTGGGATGCCAGGAGGACCGCGGCGACGGCGGCGACCACCCCACCGGCAAGGCCTGCGACTTCGCGCCCGGCACCCTCGGCACGCGGCCCAGCGTCCCCCAGCTCAGCCAGGGATGGGCACTCGCCGGGTGGCTGCGCGCCCACGCCAAGGCACTGCACGTCCAGTACGTGATCTGGCAGGGCCGCATCTGGAACATCACGAACGCCAAGGACAGCGGCGGATGGGGGCGGCCGTACAACAACGGCATCGACGACCCGAACAGCATCACCGGCGGGCACTACGACCACGTGCACGTCTCGTTCGACGAGTAGGAAGAGGAGCCAGCGATGAAGGTCCCCGCCCGCACCGCGGCCGCCCTGGCGGCCGCCGTCGCCGCCGCGGTGCTCACCGCCGGCTGCGGCAGCGGCAGCGGCCCGGCCAGCGACACCGAGCCGTCTGCCACCGCGTCCCTGCCGAGCCACCAGGCCGACCCCGAGGCTCACTCCCCCGGGCCGGCCCCGTCCGCCACCGCGCACCTGACCGATCCGGTGGCCGTCATCCGCGGCTACCTGACGGCCGGACGGACCGTCACCGCGGCCGACGCCACCGCCCCGCCCCGCCGGGCCGAGGCCTACATGACGCCCGGCAACCCGGAACGCGGCATCGGCCAGCCCGTCTACGACCCGCCCCCGACCGGCACCACCCGCCGCCCGACCCACATCACCATCACGCAGGCCGCGGCCAAGGCGAACAAGGCCGTCTACCACGTCACCTATACCCCCGCCCTCACCCAGGGCGGCCGCACCGTCAAGAAGGAATCCCCCGTCACCACCTACGTGGTGGTGGAGAAGCAGACCGACGGCGCATGGCTCGTCTCAGCCGACGACCCGAGCCTGACGCCCGAGGGCGTCGAGTAACCCCGCACAGCACGAGGGGCGGTTCACGTGTACACGTGAACCGCCCCTCGCTATTCCTCCGGCCGGTCAGCTCCTTCCGCTGGCCAGCACCAGGCCCGCGGCGTAGCGGTCCGTGAACCGGCCATCCCATGCGGGCGAGCCGTTCAGTGACGCCGCCAGCGCCACCAGGTCGTCAACCGGCAGCTTCGCGGCCTCCCGCGCCACCTCCTCCGGCGTCAGGGCGAGCACCCGCGGACGGGCGGCCGACGAGGCCTCCCGGGCCACCTCAGCAGCCTCTTCGATCAGCTCGCCCAGGGTCTTCGTCAAGGCCATCAGGACAGCACCCCCACCGCTACCGCCAGCGTGCACAGGTCATCATCGTTCGACGCCGCATGCCGCGCAGCCGACCCGCCCCTGATCACACCTCCGGCGATCCGATACCGGCCGAGTCGCTCTGTCGGCGCCACGGGCCCCGACGCCGGCATCGCCCGTGCCGACAGCTCGCGGCGGCGCCCGTCGGGCAAGGTCTCCTCTACGATCAACACCAGATCCTCCAAGCAGGATCGAGGCCCGCGCGGACGACGAGACGCAAACCGCGACCGCAGGGCCGATCAATGAGGGGTCGGGTGCCTGCCCGGCCCCTCGTTTCTGTTTGTGCAGGTCAACCAGCCTGCACTTGTGCACTTATGCATGCACAAGTGCAACGGTAGCGCATGAATGCCCTGATAGTGCAGAGGAGCGGAGCACTTATGCCCGCATAATGGCGTGCATGTCTAAGAGTCTTGTGGAGTGGTCGACAGGGACCAACGGACAGCCCCCCGTCGTCGCCAGCGCCGCGTGGAAGGGGGGAGACGGCAAGTCCACGCTTGGCCGCGAACTCGCCTACCTGCTCGATGCGGTACTGGTCGACTTCGATTGGGATCGCGGCTGCAGCTCACGGTCCATGGGCTACAGGTATGAGCGCTACGTCCGGTACCCGCTCCAGGACGCTTTCCTGAAGGGCATCACTCCCAAGCCCATCAAGGGCCGCAGGATGGCGGACCTGGTGCCGTCCTACCCCGGGCTTGTCGACGAGCAGCCGGACCGTGACACCGTCACCGAGACCCTGCTGTCGTGGGCGCGCGAGTGGCAACGCCCGATTGTCGTCGACACTCACCCCGGTGGATGCGAGCTCACCTACGGAGCGGTGAACGGTGCCAACGTCGTGGTGGTGCCGGCCGTCCTGGTCAAGGAAAGCCTGAACGCCCTTGAAGGCATGGTGGACGAGCTCACCAACCATCCTCTGCTCATCACGCCCAACAAAGTGGCCGCGCCTCCAGCGTGGGCCCGCAAGCAGTTGCGGGACATCACGAGCAGCCATGGCGGTTTCCCGACCGGGCCGGTCATCCACGAGGAGACGTGGCTGAAGCATCGGAAAATCAACGTGGCCGTCTCCTCCGAGCCCGTACCGAAGCGTGCACTTCGATTCGTCGGCTCCATGGATGCCCTGGCAACCAAGGTGATCAACTATGTCTGACAGCCTGGACGACCTTGAGCGCGAGGCCCAAAGCCGCAAGGGACGTGGGCGAGGCCGGAACGCCGGCGCTTCGAGGAACCCGCGCAACACCCAGGACCCAGACGAGGCGACCCGCCGCCGCGAGGAACTCGAACGAGCCCGGTTGGCGAGGGAGCAGCGCCGCCAGCAGGAGGAAGAAGAGCGTCGTCGGCGCGAGGCAGAACAACCCCCCGGCGCGGGGGGCGGTGACGAGGGCGACCCCGTGCCGCCTTCACCACCGGAAGAGGTCCAGGGCGAGGAGTCCGGAAGCCGGGGCCGACGCAAGCGAGAAACACGGCCGAAGTCAATGCCGTTCTATCCCAACCCCGAGCACGACGCGTTCCTTTGGCGCGTCACTGAAGCGGCGAGCGCGCGCCAGAAGCGCATCCCGGCAACCGCCGTGCTGCGCCTGGCACTCAGCCGGCTTGAGCAGCAGATGACGCCGAGCGAGATTGTGCAGGCCTTGGGCAGTGCCGATCAGCCGGACGGCAGGATGGGGCGACCCCGCCTCTGACGCAGTGCAGGTCTGTGCAACTCGCGGCGGGTGCTGTGCAAGTCTCCCGGCAGCCGGTGCAAGGCGACTTGAGCGCGCATGGAGACATGCGCGCTTCTTTATTGCACTTGTGCATGCATAAGTGCAAAACTGTGTAAGCGTAGTTCAGTGCTGTGCAGGGGGTCGGGAAGGTGCGTGCACCTGTGAGTGCATGGGTGTGCGGCTACCATGGCGCCTTGTGCGACACGGTTTTGCCGGTGAAAGTGCACGCGCTTTTGATGGCACAACCATGTGCACTTATGCGTGCATAAATGTGAAACGGCTCCGGGTTCGCTTGGGAGGCAGGCCCGGAGCCGACGGCCGAGGAGAGGACTCCCCGATGCACTACCAGGGTACGGGCCGACTGGGCGCCCGCGGTACCAACACCCGAGAGGGTGATGCGTGATGCAACTCCCCGACATCCCCGCACTCTCGCAGCTCACCGAGCGAATCGGGCAGGCGCCGGCATGGGTGATGACCGCCGCGGCCGCCGCGGCGGCCGGCGTCCTGGTGGTCGCCGTCTACATCCGTTCCATCCGTCGCGTCAGCGACATCAAGGCCCTGGCCAACACCGCAGCCGGGGGCCGCAGCGATGCCGTCCGTACGACGGCGGCCGCAGCTGGCCCGCTGGCGTTCCTCGGCGCGTGCGGCATGCTCGTCAGCCTGTACGGCCTGTACGGGTTCGCCACGGTCAGCATGCAGCTGCCGGTCCCGTTCGCCATCCCCTTCATGGCCATCTGGGACATTGCCGAGGCCACTTGCTTCGTCTCGTTGTACCGGTCCGCCCAGGTCGAACCCCGGTGGACCAGGCCGATGCGCCGAACCCGCCGCACGGCGTGGGTCCTGGTCTGCGCGAGCGCCAGCATGAACGCCGCTCACGCCCCCGGCAACGCCATCGCCACGGCGGCATTCGCTGCCGTTCCGGTCGTGTCAGCGAAGCTGATTGAACACGAGCTGGACAAGCTCCTGTCGGCGAACGCCGACGAGGAAGAGGAAGACCTCAGCCCGGGATTCGTCAGGCTGTTCCAGGTCGGCTACGTGCACATGTGGGCCGAGATCTTTGCCCGGCTCCAGCTAGACGCGACCACCCGAGACGGCATCGTGCACCAGGAGGCCCGCATCCGGCGGGCAGCGCGGAAGGTCCACAACCTTGGGCGCGCACTGGACGCCGAGCAGAAGGCCAAGGCCGCCCCGGAGGGCGAAGGCCGCCGTGGCCAGCGCGAGCGTGAGCGCGCCCTGACGAAGGCCGGCGAGGCGGTCGAGGAAGCTCGACGCGACGCAGAATCGGCAATCGACGTCGCCCAGCTCGCAGGCGACACCCCCGCCCAGCTCACGCTTGCGCGTCACCTAACCCTCCGGGGACGAGTCGATGACCTGGCCCGCACCGACAAGAGCGACCCCATGGCCATGGTCGGGTTGCTCGAAGATCTCTCGATCGTGCCCAGCGCCGCGGCGATCGAGGAGGGCGCACGAGCTGCCCAGGCGAAGAAGGAGCGCCAGGAGGCCGAAGACGCGCGGGATGCCGCCCTGGCCAAGCGAGCTGAGGCCGAGGAGGCGGCCGAGGCCACCCGCCGCACCGTCGCCGCCGAACTCGCGCAGGCCAAGGACATGTTGCAGCAGGCCCAGGCCAAGGCCCAGGAGGCGGAGGACGTCGTACGAGCGGCCGAGGAGAGCCAGAGGACGGCGGAGGAGAGCAGGAAGCGAGCGGAGGACGAGCGGGCCCAGATCACCGAGGAGATCCGGGAGCTGCGGAGCCGTACGAATCAGCTCAGCACCGCCGTGACCGCCGAGGAGACCCGCGGCCGAGAACTCGCCGGGGAATCGGAGCGACTCCAGGCCGAGGCTGCCCAGCTGCAGGACCAGGTGACAAGGCAGCGGAAGGCCGCCGACGAAGCCCGCACCGCCGCCCAGGAGGCCATGACGATCAAACGGGCCGTGCTCGCCGAGGTCGAACAGGCCCGGGAACGTCTGCAGCAGCTCGCCGACGAGGCCAAGCGCGCGGAGAACACGTCGAGGCAGCTCGCCGAACGCCGCCGGAAGGAGGCAGACGAGCTCGAACGCCTCACCGCTGCACGGGAGGACGCTGAGGAAGCGACCCGTGCCGCAAGGGCTCAGGCGGCCCGCTCTCAGCAGGAGGCGGAGTCGGCCGAGGCCACCCGACGCGCGGCCCGGATCGCCCTTGAGGCCGCGCGGGACGAGCTCTTGGAGGCACTGACGAGCCCCGAGGACGCTACGGCTCCCCGCTGGACCAGCCCCGCGAAGGTGCGCGGATGGGAGCTGTACCTGCACACGGTGCACACCGAAGGGCGTGAGCCGACCGACGCGGAGCTTGCCGGCGACGACCGGGACCCGAGCACGGCCCGCAAGTGGCTGCCCGAGTTCCGCGCCGAGCTCGCGCGCATCACAGCCGCCGCACTGCCTGCACAGCAGGATGCACACGGCCGCACAGCTGACCGCGCTCCCGCGCTCGTGTAGTCATCCGTGTTGCACCGCGTTGCACACGACGAAGGGGCCGACCCGATCGGGTCGGCCCCTTCGTCGTGTTGAGGTGATGTCAGGCACGGGTGAGCTGGGGTTCCCGCTTCAGGACACCGTCGAGGAAGAACAGCCACTCCCGGTGTGTGTAGATGTGCGGTTCGCCGGCGGTTCCCTCGCGGTCGCTGAGCACCGCCGCTTCCGATGTGATGGACACCGTGATCCGGGATTCCTCAGCCGGCACGAGGCCGCGAAGGTGGTCCTGGAAGACCGCCCATTCCGCCGCGGAGTATAGGTGAGCGGGCTTGGCCATGTCCTTGCTGTCGCGCACCGCGACCTGGGCGTTGGCGAGGAAGGCGACCTCTACGCATCCTTGGGCGCTCTCGGAGAGAGAGGCCTTCCGCCACTGCGCGTTGGTGAGGTCAGGGACCGTGGTCATTTCATCTCCTTCAGCACGGTCTTCATCAACCGCACCGACTCGGTTTCATCGAGCGCCATGCCGCGCAGGCGGCCGTGGGACTGGTCGAACCGGCGGGTGTCCTTGGCCTTTTGGAGGTACAAGTTCCCGCCGGGGCTGTCCACGTAGACCACAGCGGGTTCCGTGGGGTCGGGGAAGTCGAGGATGGTGAAGGCGCCGTTGAGCGCCGAGTGGGCGCCCTTGCTGTACGGGAGTACCTGCAGGGTGACGTTCGGGAGCTCTTCGGCCTGCGCGATGAGGCGCTGCAACTGCTCGCGCTGGCAGTCGATCCCGCCGACCTGTCGCCACAGGCATGCCTCGTCGAGGACCGCGACGAGGTCCAAGGGCGAGTCGCGGCTGAGAACTTGCTGCCGCTGCATGTGGAACTTCAGGAGCGTCTCGATCTCGCCGGCCGGGGCCGATGGGCTTGAGCCGCGAAGGATCGCCCGAGCGTAGTCCTCGGTGCGCAGCAGACTGTGCACCGAGCCGAGGGCGTACACCCGCAGGGTGGCGGCCTCTGCCTCCAGGCCGACGTAGGTGTCGAGGTTCGGCGGCAGGTCGAAATTGGTCCACCACGATGCTTCCGGCGAGGCGCTGTGCATGGACAGCAGGAACTCGCGGGTCTCGGCCGGCGCCTCGTACGCGTCCAGCAGCCCCTTGAGCTCGATCAGCTGGACGTCCCGCCCGCCGTTCTCGATACGGCTGATCGTGGAGTCCGACCGCTGGATGCGGGCGCCCGCTTCTTCGATCGTCAGCCCGGAAGTTTCACGGAGCGCCCGAAGCTCACGCCCCATCTGACGACGCTTGACCACCGGTCCTTGCGGATTCGCCAACCCAGCACCTCCCCTCAGTCTCCGCCTGCGAACACGGCTCCATCCTGCCGCACCGCGGGGCTGCGGGGTAATCGGTCCGTCCACTGTGACCCTCCGCCCGTGAGAAACTTCAGAGAATCTTCCCGTTGAAGTTGCACAGAGAATCTTCTGAGGTCCATCCTAGGGTGACGGGCTCATTACGGCTGGTGATCTAGTCCAGCCGGTCGCGGCGCGTGAACGCGTCGAGTGCAGCGACTCGCCGAGCCGGAGGGGAATCCCCGGATGATGAACGAGACGGTTCAGCAGGCGGCAACACCGATCCCAGATGGTGAGAACGGCGCGGCCCAGACCAGCAGCGCGCCACCGGGTGCCCGCACGCAGCCGATAGACCCCCACACCCAGGCCTGCGCCGCCGGAAACGGCGACCCGCTGGAGTGGTCCGCCGAGACGTGGCGCACGTACCTCGACCTCGGGGGCGCGACGTGACGATGACTGCGCAACGACCGGCCGGGGCCGGACACCCCCGCTACGCCGAGAACCACCCCCGCACCGAGGGGACAGCCGCCCACGCGCGCCGCCTGGTCCGCGCCGCCTTCGCTTTATGGGAGCTTGACCACCTCACGGAGCGCGGTGAGCTGGTCATCACGGAACTCGTCGCGAACGCCGTCCGGCACACGTCGTGCCCCCTGGTCCGGCTGATCGTTTCGCGCCCCTCCCCGAACCGGGTCCGCCTCGCCGTCGTCGACCGGGCCCCCCGACAGCTGCCCCAGCTGCGGCAGGCCGGCGCCGACGACACCTCCGGCCGCGGTCTGCCCCTGGTCGACGCGTACTCCGACCGCTGGGGCTACGACCTCATGGGCGGCAAGCCGGGCGCCCCGTGGGGCAAGGCCGTGTGGTCCGAACTGGAGGTCACCGGCAAGTGATGCTCGACGACATCGACGCCGCGTTACGCGAGTTGGAGAACACCGGTCGACGCCTCCGCCGGCGCGGATGGTGGCACCGGGTCGGGTGGCGACAGGTCACCGCGCAGCTCGCTTGCGTCCTCGCGACCATCGCCTTCGTGACCGTGCTGCTCTGCTACGGCCGATGAACTCCGGTAGCCGGGCGGTGTGCGTGACGGTCCCGCCCGGCCACCGGTTCCAACTCCCCCCACCGATCAGGAAGAAGGGCTCTCCCATGGACTCGCATTGGGTTGCTGGTGACTGCTGGCTCGGGTGCGAACGCACCGGCCTGCTGGTGATCTGGCTCGGCCCGGTGCAGTGGGACGGCCAGCACGCCCCCTTCATGGCGTGCGCTGACTGCCTCGCACGCCTCAAGGCGCAGGCCCTCACGCACTTCATGCAGCGTCAGCCGGTCATCGCCTGATCTCTGTAGACCCCGGCGGCGGGGTGCCACCCCGTCCCCCGCCGCCGGACCACCCCGCCCCTATCCGGGGCGGAGCACAGCTCCCGCGCCTCACCCCCGAGAGGGGCGGGAGGACCCGCGCACAACGGCAAGGGCGCGCGGGTCCGGGGTCCTGGCGTTGGTCATCCGCCGGGACCCCACCAGGCCACCCGCCGGTTCAGGACGGCGGGCGGCCCCATCAAGTCCCGGCCGGGGCAGCCGCGTTGCTCCACCCGCCCCGGCCGGGCCCTGCTCTCGCTGATCGCCGAGGAGGCACCTTGAACAGCACCGCGTTACCGCAGCCCGCCGACCTGTACGCGCTCAGCACCGCCCGGATACACCGCGCCGCCGCCACCCTGTGGCCCCACGAGCCGCTGACCTGGGGCGATCACGTCCCCTCCGTCACCGGCTACGTGCACCGCGCCCGCATCGGCGGACGGGACCTGTTCGCCAAGGACTCCGTGCTTGGCCTGTCCCTCGTGTCCGTACTGCGCGGTGTGGCCGGGGACCGGGAGAAGGTCCGTGCGGCGCAGGCCGCCTACGCCACCTCGCCCGTGTCCCTGCTGGCCCGGGAGGCGGGACAGCTGCGCACCCTGGCCGCCGCCGGGGTGAAGGCCGCCCATTGCGCCGGCTTCGCGGGCGGGGTGCTGTTCACCGCGGCCGTCACCGGCCCGACCCTGGCCGACCTGATCGCCAAAGACCCCGCCCGGACGTACGACTTGCTCACCGCGGCCGTGAGGGGCCTGCAGGGGCTTCAACACCCGGACCTGGTCGCCCAGGTCGATGCCGCGCCGATCCCGGAGCGGAGCATTAACGCGACCTTCAACAGGAAGTTCAACGGCGTCTCCGGCCGCCTCTACATCGGCCGCCTCGGTACTGCCCGCCTCGACGAGCGTGCCCGTCAGGACGTGGTGGCCGTCGTCGGCGTGACCGTGGCCCGGCTGCTGAAACTCCGCCTGGCCCCGCCGACCGGCCCCAGCGTGATCGTCTACGGCGACCTGAAACCGGAACACGTGCTGTTCCCGGACGGGCCGGAGGAGCCGGTGTTCATCGATCCCGGCCTGGCCCGCGGGCCCGCCCACCACGACACCGCAAAGTTGGTCTCCCGCACGTTCCTCACGCTGATCTCCGCCCCGCCCGTGGACGCCCCGGCGGCCGCCGTGGTGGACGGGATCGCCGCGTTCGTCACCGCGCAGACCAGCGCTCTGCGCGGCCCCGTACGCAGCCTGTGGCTGCGGCGGCTGCTCGTGTCGTGGCTGATGGACACGGTCAACATCCTGACCACCTACCTTGCTGCGCCCGCTGCGCTGCCGCTGCCCGAGCACGCCCGGGCCGTCATCGACCAGACCCAGGGCGTGTGCACGCTCCTCGACGAGATCAGCGCCCAGCTGGCGGCTGGGACCGACCCGGAGGCCGCCTGGCGGCTCGCCCTGCGCGCCGTGACGAAAGCGGCGACGAGGTGACCGGCCGCACGGTGGGAGTCATCGGCGCCGGCGCCGTCGGCCAGACGGTCGCCGCCCTGCTGGCCGCCGAACCGTGGTGTACCCGGCTGCTGGTCGCCTCCCGCACGTCCGAGGCCGCGCACGGCCTGGTAACCGACCTGGAAGACGCCCGGCAACTCACGGGCGGCGCCCGCGCGTTCACGGCCGGCCGGGCCGACATGGGCGACGCGGACGCGCTGGTCGTCTGCCCTCGCGCCACGTTCACCAACACCGCGACGGCGGATGTGCGCATGGCCGGACTCGCCGCGAACGGCCCCGTCATCGCCGAGTGGGCCCGCGCCCTGACCGGCTACCCGGGCACGGTGGTGATGGTCACCAACCCGGTGGACATCTTCGCCCGCTACGTCGCCGACCTGTCCGGCGCCCGCCGGGTGTTCGGGATCGGCTCGGCGACGGACACCGCCCGCTACCGGCTCGCCCTCGCCCACCATCACCGCGTGCCGGTCGACTCCGTGGACGGATACGTGATCGGCGAACACGGCGACAGTGCGGTGATCTGCGCGTCGTCGACCACCATCAACGGACGGCCCGCCACGGTGCCGCTCGACGTCGTCACGGCCGAGCTCCGCGACCGGCCGCGCCGGATCACTACCGGCATCGGCCGCGTGCGCAACGGCCCGGCCGCCGCCGTGGTGTCCGCGCTGCGCAAGCTCCTGGCCGTGGAGGACGGCACCGATGTGCTGTCCGTCAACCGCGGCGGTGTGTGGCTCGGAATCCGGGTCCAGATCACCGCCGGTCAGCCCACCGTCACCCCCCTGAGTTTGAACGAGCGGGAAACCGCCCAGTTCATCGCCGCGCGCGCCAAGTTGGGCGCCGCCTACCGAAGCATCAGCCCCTACACACCGCAAGGAGCCCCCGCGTGTCCCTGACCGCAACCCGCATCCACGCCGACACCGCCACCGTCACGGTCGCCAGCCACACCGAGGCGGTCACCGCCTGGTCGGCCCGCTACTTCGGCCCCTGGTGGAATGCCACCTCCGACACCCCCGCATCCGGGCCCCTCACCGACGGCGGCGGCCTGGTCCTCGCCGACGTCGACCCCAGGCGCGTCGCCCACATCACCACCCTGGTCCGCGACTACGGCCACGCCGAGACCACCTACGCCAACGCCCACACCCTCGTGGCCCGCCACAACGGGATCACCTACGCCGTGCAGCCTGACGAGTGCCTCGGCTACCAGGCCGACGGCAGCCGCCTGGTCATCGTCGGCGACAGCACCGAACAGGTCGCCGTCGCCGCCGCCCGCCTCGCCCGCGAACTCGTCCGCGGCCAGCTCCTCGCCGACGGCTGGACCGTCCTGCACGCATCCGCCGCCACCCAGAACGGCGACGCCGTCCTGACCCTGGGCGACAAGGGCGCGGGCAAGACCACCACCGCCCTCCTCCTCGCCCTGGAAGGGTGGGGGCTGCTGGCCAACGACCGTGTGTTCGTCCGCGCCGAAGCCGACGGCCGGGTGCGGGTGCTGCCCTGGCCGTCGGCCGCCGCGCTCGGTCTCGGGCTGCTGGACGCGACCGGACTGTACGACCAGGTCCGCGAACGCGTCCTGGCCGGCGGACAGCTCCACCCCACCCAGCACCCCACTGTGACCCAGGCGCTCGTGGACGGCCGCCGCGATCCCCTGTGGAAGGACACCGGAAAGGAGTTGAAGCCTCAGTTCTTCCCCGACCAGCTCGCTTCGTGGCTCGGTCTCACCCTCAGCACCAGCGCCACCGCGGCCGGGCTGATCTTCCCCACCATGAGCCCCGACGCAGTCCCGGCCCTGGTCGACAGCGACCGGACGCTGACCGAACGGGATGTGTTCGACGAGGCGACCGAGGACCGTTACCCCGACGTCTTCGGTCTCCTCCCGGGCGCCGCAACGGCCAGCGCCGAGGCCCTGGTTGAGCAGCTCGGCCGGCTGCCCCGCCGGTCGCTCACCCTCAGCCACGACACGGACGCCAACGCCGCGCTCCTGGCCAAGACCGCCGCCGACATCACGGCTGGCTGACGCCGCCGCCACAGACCACCGCTGTCCGTGCCGTTGCTGAGCGTGAGGGGCACGGACAGCCTCCCGCCGGCGGTCTTCCCGCCGTCGGCAGCCGGCCCCCTCGTCTGACCGCGAGGGGGCCGGCCCATGTCCGGCACCTCCGGTCCGTCGGGTGCCGCCGCCCAGCTCGCCGAGGTCGAGACGGAGCCGCAGCCGCCAGTCCGGGCCCCGCACGAACTTGGTTACAGCAACGGCGACGAAGATCGGTCGGCGCCCCGCGGCTGCTTGGTCGTTGGGCACCGCATGGATCACCACGCAGGCCCCGGCCGCCACCGCAAACCGGAGGAAGACCCCCCGCGCTGTACGTGCTGCGGGATGACCCTCTGCGGTTACGCGCCGCCCGCACCGCCGCCGTCACCCGCACGACACCGACGGCCCCGGCCGGACGATCCCGTGCCGGCCGGAGTGGTGTCCCTGTGGGAGTGGCGCATCCGCCGGTCGATCCGAAACGACCTGCAGGAAGAGCCGCCGTGGTGACGCTTCTCGCGGATACCCGATAGGCGCCGGGTTGACCTGGGGTGATGTTGTGTCGGCGGCCGCCGCGTGCACGGGTGTGCCGCCAGAGCATGAGGTGGCGTGGTGACAGCCGGGGAGTGGCTGAGCGAGGCATACGCGCGCCTGCCCGTCCGGCAGCGGGCATCGTCGTGGCGTGCTTTCGTCGGCTGATGTCTCGACTGACGAGGTGGTGGGCCCCGGCGATTGTCGTCCGCACGTGCGGACGGTGCTACGCGCCCTTGGGCGGCCGGATCGTGGTCACTGTGATCACAGGCGGCTCCGTCGATGGGCTCACCATGTACGTGACCGCCAGCGCGCCGAGCAGGCCCGTACGGTCATCCTCCGCCCCGGCGGTGCGCGCCAGGGTGGGCCCGCCGTACGGATCGGCCGCCAGTTCCTCCAGGTCCTCCAGCAGGGTGCCCAGGGTCGTGCCGGCGAGCAGCGCGCGCAGGGCCTCGCGGGACAGGGCGCCGGGGGCGATGGCTGCCAGCCGCTCCGCGCCGTCCAGTTCGAGCAGGGCCTGACGGGCAGCGTCCGTGAAAACGACCCGATAGCGGCTCCCGCTCACAGGGTCCCGGCCAGCGCAAGGAACACGTCACCGATCTCGTGCACGGTCGCGGTCCCGGAGCGGACCGCGGCGGCCGCCGCATCCGCGCCGGGGTCGGTGGCCGTCTGCGCGACGGCCGCCCACTGTGCGACCACCGTGAACAGCTCCTCGGGGGCCGCGTCGTCCACGGCCTTCTGGAAGCGGTCGCGCAGCTCAGGCGGCAGCGCGCGGCGGATCGTGCCGACCGTACGCGGGCGGTCGATCGGCCCCGTGGGGTGGCCGAGGGGCTCAGCGGACATCCTGCAACCTCCGGAATCGGTGCCTCACCAGACTACGCGGGCGCACCCGGCAGCGTCAGGCCCTCCAGCGCGGGGCCGAACTGTCACCCCTCCCGCCCGCCGAGCTCATAACGTCACAGGAAGGCGTCACGCGGTGACGCCTTTTGAACGCGAACGCCTCTCCCGGTAGGCCCGTGTGCGGCACCGCGGCGAGCAGTACACCGCGTCGACCCGCTTGCGCAGCCAGGAGGGCGCCTCACCGACGTACCACCACCCCTTGCACACGGGACAGCGGACCTTGGGCCGGCGATAGGGGCGTCCCTCGCGCAGGGCGGCGATGAAGTCGGCGTTGCTGTCCCACCAGGCGTCACGCTCCCGCCGCTGTCGCCACGCCGTCGTGCGGCAGGCCGTCGAGCAGTACCGGCGTGACCGCCTGCTGTCCGCTGGCAGCGGGATGCCGCACTGGCTGCACCGCCGGACCGTCTTCCTGCCCACGTCTTCAGGATGCTCCCCGCCCCCGTTGCTTCCAAGGCCAGCTCTGGCGGATCCCTTGGCCCGGGGTCGGGTGCTCGAGGAACGCCGGCACCGCATCGCGTCGACTCACCGCCGTCGGACAGCCGGCGTGCCTCGTGCACCACTCCCGTTGACCGGCGGGCGGCATCTCGCCGGGGTTTACATGACGGGTGCTCGGCCGACCGCCGACATCGTCGTTGTGCGCGTACTCAACGGCCGGCGGGGAGGGGAGGGGTGCCCGGCTCGGCTGCGGCCGCCGTCCGCCGGGCCGGTCCGGGGCCGGTCGCCGTACTGCCCCCCGTCACGCACGCGCGCGCGTCAGCAGACCGCACCGCACGCGAGTGGCTGAGGGGGAGCACCTGCTGCCGCGCAGTGGTGACGACCGGTGTGGTCACTCCGTGTCGGCCCGCCCATCGCCGGGGCCGGGCAGCGTGTCGACACGGCAGGCGCCCGCACGGGCGGGACGCCGCCGCCGACCGCGGCACCGTTCGCCTGTACACGCGAACACGGGCAGAAAATTCCCTGAAAAACGCCTCTGACCTGCGGAAACGAAGAGCCTTGCATCTTGCGTTGATGTCATGAGGTGCTGTAAAGTTGTTCTTGTTCGGGAGGGGCGGCACCCACCGGATAACCCCATCACCCCCCGCATGAAGGAGGCCCCCATGCCCAGCATGTTCCCCCGCTACGCCCCCACCCGCACGCACATCCGGTTCGCCCAGGTCGGCGATTTCGACGCCGAGACCCGGACCATGGCCGAGGTGTCCCTGGTCTTGGTCGCTATGACGATCGCCGAGACCGACGAATGGGAGTGGATCACCGACACCCTCGTCCCCACGGGCCGTGAAGTCCGCGGGACGAACGTCTACCTCGACGGCAGCGGCGAACTCCTCGGAGTCCTGCTGACCGTGGGCAGTGGATGGCACGTCGAGCACCACGACACGCTGATGGCTGGCGACTTCGTCACCGTCCCGTTCCCCGGCCCCCGCGGCACCGCCCGCACCGAGCAGATGGCCCTGCAGCAGCTCTACAACGCCCGCCTGTCCGCCCGCCGCCAGGCCTGCGCCGCAGACGAGCACCGCCGCCAGCAGCGCCGAGCCGCCCAGGAGGCCGAGACCGCGGCCACGTACTGCCCCGCGGCGTAACAGCGACCAGCACCGCCGGACGGGGCGGGGCGGCACCCGCCCCGTCCGGAGACCCCATCAGCACCCCACCTCCCGAAGGGAACCACCGTCATGAGCGCTGCCGATGAGAAGGCGACCGTGGAGCGGTGCGCCGAGGACTACGCCCGCCGCGCCCACATCGACCTGAACCCGGCCCGCCTCGCGGCCGCGAACCCGGGACAGCACCAGCCGGCCGACATCACCCGCCAGCAGGGCGAGAACGGCGGCTGACCCCGGGCGCCGCGAGTGATGAACACTGTGCGACCAGCGCTTTTGCGGGCAGCTGACTTGCCCGATGTCGCGACATGCTGTAAAGTTGTTCCTGTTGGGAGGGGGCGGCACCCCGACCGACACCCCATCAACTCCGCACGTCGAAAGGGCACTTCCGATGACGAAGACCAGCGCACAGGCCGCTTGCCAGGCCGAGATCACCAAGCTCGCTGAAGGCCTTTGGACGCCGGGTGTCACCCACCTGTCGTTCAGCCTCCCCGTCCGCGGTTACCTCGGTATTCACGGCGTACGGGCCGCCGGTCGCGGCTGGATGGGTGTTCCCGCCGTCCCGTTCGCGCCGGTCGACGGCAGCCGCCTGCGGCTCGCCGAGGTGCTCGCCGAGCTCACCACCGTGCACCCCGAGTGCGACGCCCTGGCCGTCGAGGAGAACGGCCGCGCCCGCCTCGCCCTCTATCCGGTCCCCGGCCAGCGCGAGGACGCCCGCCAGGCCGCCTACACCACCGGCGCGATCCTGGAGGACGCCGGAGCTCAGCGCGCCCGCACCGGCGGCCGCCTGGTCGCCGAGTTCCTGCGCCTGCAGGCCGAGCAGCCCACCGCCGACGAGACCGAGCAGGTACGGCAGGGCAAGGCACTGGTCGCGCTGCACCAGCGCCTGACCAACGCCAGCGGCTACGGCGAGCTCAAGTACCAGATCGCCGGGGCCCTCACCGACGTGCTGCACCACGGCGACGGATGGGCCAAGGTCTCCGCGGTGCTCGACCGGGCGTACGGCCTGCACTGGACCTCCCTCAAGCCCGAGATGCGCGCCAAGCCCGCCGCGTACGGCACCGACACCCGAAGCCTCGACGCCCTCGCCGGTTGCGCCGCCGCACTGTTCGCGGCCGCCGCAGGCCACGAGATCGACGACACCGTCATCGGCGATCTGGCCGAGCGGGATTTCCTCGACGAGATCGAGGATGCGCGATACGAAGCCGTGCACGCCGCCCGCAGCTGAGCGACCGTAACCGGACCCCGGCCAGCCAGGCCGGGGCCACGCTTGTGGCGGATCCGCCACAAGCGGACGGTACGAGGAGGCCGGCCCCCGGGGCCGGAGACGTAAATGGGCCGACGGTTCATCCTCCCGAGTGAGGGAGAGTGACGGCATCCGTCGGCCCGACCCCATCAACACCCACCCGAAGGGCGAGCGCCGATGATGTACCGGAGTGTAGCGCGGCAGCCCTTACCGGCGGTCGCCGTCAGCAGCGACCAGGAGCGTGACCCCCGATGATCCCCCAGGGCCGTCCCGTGCGGACCGAGGCCGAGGTAGCCGAGGCACTCGGCATCCCTATGCACACCTGGCGCCGCAGCGTGCGCGACGAGTTCGAGCAGCGGGTGACCCGGGTCAACCCTGGCGAGGGCCGGGTGCGGCTGTACGACGCCGCCCAGGCCGACGCCTACACCAGCGGCAAGCCGCTCCCGGCCGGCCCCGACCTCGACGCCGAGCACCCCGACGACCTGTTGACGGACAAGGAGGCCGGCGCACTGCTCGACGTCACGGCGTCGACCGTCCGCAGCTACGTCATCGGCGGCTACCTGCCCGCCGGAGTCGAGCAGCACGGCCGCCGGTGGAGGCGGAGCGACATCGCCGCTCGGATCGAGCAGGGCGACCAGCGCGAGCGCCCCGAGGACACCGGCGCCGGACGGCCCGCCAGCACTCCGGAGCGCCCCAACCGGGGCCGCGCCGGAGGGACCCCAGACCCCCGTGTTGACGAGGTCGCCGCCGAGCTCGCCCGCACGGCCGACGAGGCCGGAACCCCGTCGCTGTCCGCGAGCCGGGTTGCCGAGCGCTACCAGGTCAGCCGGACCACCGGCGCCGCCATCCTGCGGGCAGCCCGCGCCCGCCTCGACGAGGCCCCGTAGAGCCCCGGCCCCCACCGCCGCAGACCATCAGGTCACCACGGGCCGTGGCCCAGGCGCCGGAGCACCACCAGGAACTGACACACCGTCACGATGCTGCGGACCGAGCCACTTGATCGCTGTCACGAAATGCTGTAAAGTTGTTCTTGTTCGGGAGGGGGCGGCACCCCGACCGGAACCCCATCAACTTCCCCACGCACGAAGGACCACCGTGATCTTCCTGTACCTGTTGGCCGGACTCCTGATCAGCGCGTCGTACAACGTCATGCCCACGGACGGCCTGGCGGACCTGCAGGCGGACCCGACCCGGCGCCCGTCCCGTGGCGAGCTCGCCGCCGCCGTCGCGGTGTGGGTCCTCGCCGTCGCGGTGTGGCCCCTGATCGTCGTCTACCGGGCCGCGGCCGCCATACGGGGCCGGTCCGACGGCGAGTAACGGCCCCCCCCGCCCCGCAAGTTAACGTGTACAGGCGAAAAGGAACGGAATCGATGACCTCTCAGGCCCCCGCCACCGCTGGCATTCCCGCCCAGACCCAGCCGGAGCAGTCAGCCGCACCGGCCCCCGGCGAGCACGGCAGCCGCACCATCAAGGCCCTGGAGGCCGCATGGGAGGCCATCCGCGCCGCTCACCCCGAGGTGCCCCACGTCGTCATGATCACTGGCCGGGGGCGAGGCACCCGGGGCATCAAGTGGGGTCACTTCGGCGGGGACGCCTGGACGATCCAGGGCGGACGCCGCAAGAAGGCGCCCGAACTGTTCGCCGGCGGCGAGCTGCTGGCGCTCGGCGGCCGCAGGACCATGCAGACGCTCCTCCACGAAGCCGCGCACGCCGTCGCCCACGTCCGGCGGATCGCCGAAACCAGCAGCGATGGCCGGTACCACAACAAGAAGTTCGTCACCATCGCGGAGGAACTCGGCCTCAAGGGCCCCGAGGAGTCGGCCCCTGTCACCGGATGGAACGCCGTCACCATCACCGAGGAGACCGCCCAGCGGTACACCGTGGCGATCGAAGCCCTGGACGCCGCCCAACTCCCCTACCTCCACGACCCTGTGGCGATCCTGCTCGGTGGCGGTGACCCCGCGACAGGCCAGGAGGCTGGCGGCGACGACGACCAGGGCGAGGACGAGGCCCCGCGCAAGAAGACGAAGCGCGGCCCCACCCGCTTCCTGATCATCTGCGGGTGCGTCGAGGAGGGCAAGGGCGGCGAGCTGCAGCCCGCCCGCCGGATCCAGATCAGCCGCAAGTCGTGGGCTGCAGGCGGCGAGGACGGGGGGCTGATGTGCGGAGTGTGCAACACACCGTTCGCCCCCGCCGAGCCCCTTGACCCCGACGAGGACGACGACGCGTAGCCCGGCACCGAGCGGGCCGCCAGGTGGCGGCCCGCTCATGACGTCACGTCAAGCCAACGCCGTACCCATCGAAAACACCCGATTCGGGCACCGGGCGCCCCATCTACCTCAAGAAACGCGCCGCGACACGCCAAATATCGTGAATCACGAACTCGTTTGGGTTTAGGATCACGATCATGGCAGGACGTAGAGGAGCACAGCAGCGCGGACGGTCGGACGTCATTGCGCCCGACAAGACCGTGTACCCGCGCCTCCCGCTGCCCCCGGAGGACCCGGAACGCCCGATGTATGAGGCCCTGTTGGTCCACATGCAGGTGTCCGGCGCCGAGGTCTTGCGCGCAGGCCTTCGGGCCCTGTACGCGCAGCGGCTCGGAGAGATGACCCCGCTCACAGAGCGGGCAGCCCTCCAGGAGGCCGGATGAATTAAGGGGGACAGCGGCCCCCGTCCGGACTTCCTACCCGTGACGTACCGCCCAGCCCCGCGCCCTTCGGGCCCTCAACCCCCTGGTTCCCAGTAATAACCAGGCTGGCCGAGCGACCCGATTCCTTCAGATGAGCAGTTAAGACGCCGTTCGCCGGTTTCCTAGGCCGACGGCCGGGCCTTCTGCGCCCTGAATAGCACCGAGGCGGAACCATCGTAGCAAGCCGCCGCGGTGGTGGCACCGGCATGCCTCCAAACGGTGTGTCCATTGGGCGACTTGTCGACCCCTCCACCGCGCCACATCGTGATGTTTTGTCCCTGTTTCTCCGGCGCCTGTCGCCGGGGAAGATCGTGCGTGCCGCCGTGCCCGACGGCGCCGGCGCGTGGAGCAACACCTACCCGGACACGCTGAAGCTCGCCGAGGCTGACGACGTCCGGCCGGTCGTCATGTATCTGACGTGCCGTCGCCGCCGTTGGGGCGGCGAGTACCGGTACGTGTATGTGCCGTTCGACCTCGACGTGTCACGTGGCGGCCGCGACCAGGTGGAGGCCGACGCGCGCGCCCTGGCCGGATTGCTCGCCGCGCACGGTATTGCGTGCGTGCCGGTGCGCTCCGGTCCGTCCGGCGGTATCCACTTGTGGACCGCGTGCCCGGCAGGCCTGGCGCCCGACGTCGCGTACGCCCTCGGGCAGCTCGCCGAGCGGCTGTATCCCACGGTCGACCCCTTCCCGCTGACCAACGCGGTGTCCGGCGTTCTGCGCCCGCCTGGTGCCGCGCACCGCAGCGGACACGGGCACGCCGAGCTGGACGGCATCGACGCCGCCACCGCGGTGGCGATCCTGCGCCAGGGCAGCCGCCCGGCCGCGTTCGAGCGCCTGGTGCGCACGCTGGAGAACCTCACCGGCGCCCCCGCCCTGCTCGGCGGCCGCGCCGCCGGAGCGGTGCGCCGAGCAGGGGGGAGCGGGCGGCACGTGCCGCCGTCGATCTCCCGGCGCGGCCCGGCCGTCCGCGACATCGACACCGACGAGGACGGACACGCATACCTGCGCCAGCCCTGGCGGCCGCTCGGCAGCCGCGCCCTTAAGGCCCTGAGCCGCCGCCCCGACGACGCCCCCGGCGCCCACCAGGCCGCCGTGCACACCGTCCTGGTCCGCTGCGCCCTGGCCGGCTGGCGGTACGCGCAGGTGCGCACACTGGTCGAGGACGCGGCCGGCGCCGCGGCGCTGGAGTGGCTGCGCTCCGGAGGCACGGGGGACGGCCGCAGCCCGCTGCCCGACACCGAGACGGACCGGCGCCTTGCCCGCCGCTGGTGGCTCGCGGTGCAGGAGGCCGCCCGCGTTCCGTTGCGCCACCGGGGCCGCCACCGCGACGGCGAGGAGCTCAGCGAGGGCGCGGCGGCCGCCGCCGATCTGCTGGCCCGGATCGACGCCGCCGGCCCCGCCCCCTGGCAGCGCCCCAGCGGCCCGGCGGACCTGGCCGTCCTGCGCTCCGCCGCGTACCTGATGGCGATCTCCGGATCGGCCGAGATCAGCGTCAACGTCCGGCGCCTGGCCGTCCTGTCCGGCCGCAGCAAGTCCACCGCCGCGCTCTCCCTCAACCGGCTGGAGGCGGACGGCTGGACCACGACCACCGAGCAGGCCACCCCCGGTGCCCGCCTGGCCCGCCGCATCAGGCCCGCGGCCGCGCACGTCTGCCCCGACGACCCTCACCACATCTGCGCCGTCCATGACATCAGTGCAGGTCAGAGAGATTCAGTGGGGTCGGACAGAAGTGTCAACGCCCGCCCCCCAGGGGGGCAGGGGGATCCGATCTTTCGCCTTCAGGCTCTGATCGCACATCAGCAGTCGGGGGTGTGGCACCAGTTGGGCCACCACGCGGGCCGCACCCTGGAAGCCCTCCAGGCAGGCGTCACAGCCCCCGACCTGACCCGGGCCACCGGCTACACCACCACGACGATCACCGGCCACCTGCAGGCCCTCAGCGCCGTTGGACTCCTCGACCCCCGCACCGCCCAGCCCACCGGCCGCACCCTGTACGAGGCCGCCGCCCAGCTGGGCCAGGCAGGCCGGCCCGCCGAGCTCGCCGTGAGCGCACGGGTCGACGAGGAGCGCCACCGCTGGTGGCTGGCCGAGTGGGAGTGGTGCGCGGCCCCGCGCGGATACAAGCCCCAGCAGGCCAGCCGCCCCGACGCCCGCCAGACCGTCGTGCCCGGCATGGACCCGTACGAGCGCCGCTACCCCCGCCACCCGCACCACCGCACCGGGCGCCCCGGCACCGGACGCGCCGACCACCGCACGGCCTGGGAGATCGAGGCCCAGCGCATCGGCGCCGCCGAGCTCCTGGCCGAGGCCTGCGAGCAGGAGCGCCGCGGCGAGGTCGTCGACCCCGCCCAGCTCGGCCGCGCCCACCGCGGAACCGGCCGCCAAAGCGAAGCGGCCGCCGCATGAACCCCGCGTCGGCCGGACATGCCCACGATCGGGTGAACAGAGCCGTGACCGGGCAGACGGCGCGGTAGAGTCGTCCATGCAGCATCCGGTACGGAATCCCACCGGCGAGTCACACAACGCCAGCAGGACCCCCGCACCGACCGGGACAGCCCCGCACAGGGAAGCCCCGGAAACCGCGGCCCCACCACCGGAGCCCGGCCCGCAGGACCGAAGCGCTTTCGCGTGTACACGCGAGGAACGCCCGTCGGCGTGAGGCACAGCCCGCCGCCGGAAACCGCGTCGGCCACCGGGCCCAACGGGCCCGACGAGGCCCGCCCGCCACCAGGCGGGCCGACCGGCCAGAGGCCGGAACCACCCCCGAAATTCGCAGGCGGTAGCCAACTTTTAATTTCTGGAATACTAGAAACAGTAATCCAGAAATGGTAGGGTGACGGCATGTCAGAGATCAGCGGAAGTGACGCGCAGGCCTACCGGCTCCGGCTGGACGTGGTGGAGTCGCCGGTGCGGGCCGCGCCGTACGCCGGCCCGCTCGCCTGGACCGACGGCCGTATGTACGACGGTGGGTTCTACGGCGAGGTGACCGTGCGCGTGCACGACGCCGGCCAGCTGGGCACTGTGCGGCGCGAGGTGGCCGAGCGGCTGGCCCCCAACTGGGGTGTGAGCGCCCGCCGGTTCGAAGAGGACGTGTGGTTTTCCCGGCAGGGCGGCCGGTACTGCGGCGACGAGCGCCGGGTGGCCCGGCACGGCCTGAAGATCACGGGTGACCCGCTGCGGGTGGCCCGGTTCGCCGCCGACCTGCCGGGCGTGCTCGCCCTGATCGAGCGGGCCGCCACGGCCATGATGCGCACGCTGGGCCGCTGGGTGCGCGACTCGGCGCGCGGCCAGGAGTGGGCGGACCTTCACGATGCCCGGCATCAGCGGGTCGAGCGCCGCTGGTGGCGCCGCTCGTACATGCGGCACCTGGCCCGCTGGATCGGGCCCGAGGCGGTCGACGTGTCCGGCGCCGAGATGCCCGACTGGTCGGACGACTGGCTGAACCTGACCACGCGGATCGCCCAGGCCACGGCGCACACGGTCGACATCACCGTGGCCCGGGACCACATGAGCGAGGCCTTGCTGTACGCGAAGGCCGTCCGCCCCGAGCCCCGGCCGGTCGAGCCGGCCGAGGAGCCGGGCAGCCGGTACGCCACCGTGCACGAGGCGATTCACGCCCCCGTCGAGCGCAACGACGAGATCGGCGACGTCGAGTTCTGCGTGGGAGAGCCGGCCGACGAGCAGGACGCCGCCGTTCTCGTCGAGGACCAGGTGCCCGCCACCGTCGGCGAGCTCACCGGGCCCGAGGTGTTCCCACCGCTCACGGCCCGCCGGGCAGGCCCGCGACGAGCACGGTCCGGCGCTCCGGCCGCGCCGGTGCGGATTGTCGCCCGGCGCCCCGCATACGGCAGCATCGGCACCCGGCCCCACCGACGGCGGCCGCCGCACCGGCCCCGCGCGGGCAGCACCCACCCGCCGGCTACCACGGCCACCCGATCTACGCCCCGCAGGAAGGCCCGCACCCACTGATGAGCGAAGCGACGATGACCCCGGACGGTGACGAGCAGGGTGCCGACGGCGAGGGTGTCGAGGAGGCGCCGTTCGGCTACTGGCCCGAACCCTGCCGCTGCTGCGGCGAGTTGATCGCCCGCACCAAGCCGGCCGGCGCCGGGCGGCCGCCGGAGTACTGCTCCACCCAGTGCCAGAACGATGCCAAAGCGGCCCGCGCGAGGGAGCGCAACTCCCCCGGCCTGCCGGGGCAGATTGCCCGGCTCGGCGAGTTCGTGGCCCGCATGGAGCAGATCACCGACGGTGTGAAACAGGAAGTCTCGAAGGTGAGCTCTCCGGCCGGCCTGGAGGCCCGGCTTGCCGCCGCCCGCGCGGCCGCGCACCAGGAGATCAGCCAGGCTCAGCAGGCCACCGCCGAGGCCCAGACCCACGCCGCCAACGCGCGGGCCGAGGCCGAGCAGGCGAAGGCGGACGTCGAGGCCGCCGAGGCCCGCGCCGCGGCCGCCATCGAGGCCCGCGACCACGCAGTTGAGGTGCGGGACGCGGCGATCACCGCACGCGAGGACGCCGAGGAGACCACCCGTCAGGCCGTCGCCGCCAAGGACCGCGCGGAGGAGACGGCCCGGAACGCCGAGGCGGCCCGGCAGGCGTACGAGGAGGAGGCCCGCCGCGCGCAGGAACGGGCCACTCAGGCGGCCGAGGAAGCCCGCCGGGCCGAGGACCGCGCGGAGCGGGCCCGCACCGAACGCGACCAGGCCCAGCAGGCGGCCGCCGCCGCGCAGGCCCGCGCCGAGGCCGCCGACAACGCGGCCGAAGAGGCCCGCCGAGGCGAGCGCGAGGCCCTGCGCGCCAAGGGACTGGCCGAGGAGGCCCAGCACCAGGCCGAGCGTGCCCGGGATGCCCACGAGCAGGAGGCACGGGCGGCCGTCCAGCGCGCCGAGCAGGCCACCATGGAACGCGACCAGGCGCAGGAGCGTGCGCGGGCCGCCGTCGAGGAGCGCGACACCGCCCGCAGCCAGGCCGCCACGGAGACGGCCCTGCGCGAGGCGGCCGAACGGGAGCGCGACCGCATGCAGCGTGAGCGGGACGCCGCGGTTGAGACGGCCCGCAGCGACTCCCAGCGGCGGGCGACGGCCGAGGCCGAACGGGACACCGCCCACCGCGAGCTCACTGACGCCAACCGGGCCCGCCGCGAGGCCGTCGAAGCCGCCCAGCGCGCGGCCGCCGACCACGCCCGGCTCGCCGACCAGGTCGAGGAACTACGCGAGTTGCTCGCCGAGGAGAAGGCCCAGCGCCGCGACGCGCAGAGCCGAGCGGAGAGCGCGCAGGCCGTCGCCGACGCCGAGACCCGCCGAGCCGACGCCGTCGAGGGCGAGCGCCAGCGCGCCGAGGCTCGCACGGCACGGCTGGAAAGCCAGTTGGAAAGGGCCCACGACGACCTCGACAAGCTGCGCGAGCGGCTCGCCGGCCGCCGCCCGGACACCACCGACGAGGAGCCCACCACCACATGAGTCACTGTGAGCGGCTGACCTGCGCAGGTTTCAGGAACCGGAACGCGTCCGAGGCAGGCGGGTCGTGGCCCGCATGATCACGGTGGGGTTGTCCTGCCAGGGCACCCGCTCGTCGTAGTACCGGGCCAGCGCTTTGGAGCCGGGGGCGTAGCGGTACTGCCGCTCGACGACGTCCCTGGGCACCCCGCGCTGCTGGGCGTCCTGGATCGGCCCGCGGCGCATCGAGTGGCCGGTGTAGCGGCGCAGCCGGTGCCGCAGCAGGCGGCGACGACGCCGCCGCTCGACGGCAAAGGCCTCCCGCTCCGGCTCCGCCAGCGCGGCGAGTTCGGCCGCCTCGGCCGCCGTGGACAGCAGCCGCCGTTCCTCCCCGTCGAGTTCGCGGGTGAGCCCGGCGGCCGCCGCGGTGGCGCGGACCAGGTTCCTGATCGTCCGGTCCCCGATGCCGCCGGCCCGCTCGGGATCCCGCGGCGGCCGCCCGGCCGTGGTGAACTTGCCGTTCTTGATCCGCCGCAGCAGCGGCCCGCGTTCGATGCCGGCGGCTGCCAGATCCTCCCGCCAGGCCCGCCAGGCCGCCACCGGGCAGGTGGCATCGTCCTGCGCGACGACCCGCACCACGTCCCTGGTGCGGCCGTGCGGGTTGGTCTTGCTCCGCCGCACGGTGATCACCAGGGCGGGCAGCTGCAGCAGCTCGCCGGTGTCCTGGTCGTCCACCTCGGCGATCTCCTCGACGACGTCCCGGATGTTCAGGGCGCCCGGCTCGCAACTGCGGCCGCCCATGTACCAGTCGAGGGCGAGCGCGCAGGCGTCGCGCCGGCCGGCGAGGGTGGACCGGTCGAGGGTGGCCAGCATCGCGGCCAGGTCGTCGCGGCTGCACGCAGTGGCCTGCAGCGCATCCCCGACGCCGTCCGGATCGTCGGCCAGCTCCAGGGCGCGGTGGTTGATGATGCTGGTGATGTACGAGCGGTCCTCGTCGTCCAGCGGGTGCCCACTGACCGCCAGCGCGTGGGCCAGGGTGCCCACGTACGCCTCAAGGGTCTCCGGCTGGTGGCCGCGGTCGGCGAGGTGCGCGACGTAGTCGGGCACGGTGCCCGGGTCGCTCGCCACCCGCCCGTGCTCGTTGCACCAGGCGGTGAACCGATCGGCCCGCGACTCCCGGTTGCGGTGGGTGTTGTGCGGGGTGCCCAGCCGGACCCGGCGGGCCGCGGCCGTCGACAGAGTGCGGCCCGAGGGGGTACGCACCCGGTCCGGCCCGGCCGTCGCGACCGGGGCCGACGGCGCGTCCACGGCCCAGAAGTTGACGGCGGTCATACCGGCCCCCGCCGGGCCAGCCGACGCACCAGACGCCGCAGGTCAGCCCACACGGCCCGTGCTTCATACCCGCTCAACAGCGTCCAACCCCGGCCGGTCATCGGGACGTCGCCCCGTCGTGCCGGTGCGGCCAAGCCGCCTTGAGCCGCCGGATCCGGGCCTGTTGGTGCCGCGCGGCGACCAGGACGGGGGTGGTGATCCCCACCAGGCCCGCGGCGAAGCCGAGCAGTGGCCACCCCGTGGGGTGAGCCATCGCTAGCGTCACGGCGACCAGGCCGCACACCGCCGCGACCAGCGACGCCCCCAGCCGGACCCGCCCGAGCGGCCAGGGCTCCAGGCCGGCGTACTCCTCGATGGGCGTCAGGTCGCCGTCGAACCGGGCGTGACAGTCGCGCGCGCTCATGCCGGATCACCGCCGAGCAACTGCACCGGCAGGGTGGCGCTGACGTACACCGCGTCGCCGATCGGGGTTTCCCGCCAGGCCCAGGCGGCACCGGGCAACGGCCGGTAGCCGAGCCGGGCGAGCGCGGCGGCCCGTGCCTCCGGGCCGGGCACCGGCCACAGCGGCAGGGCCTCGGAGACCGCGGTGTCGTCGCGGTCGCCGTGCACGACGAGGGCCCACCCGTTCTCAGGGCCGTTCAGCATGAACCGCGCTTCGATCTGCCCCACCGGGGTCTCCTGACGGTCGCTCACATCCTGTACCCAAAGCCTACCCTGCGTGTTTACCGACTCCTGGAACGTATCGGAAAACAGGCCACGTCGAGCCCTTTCGGTCAGGAATCCCTGACGGGCTGACAGATGTCAGGGATTCCTGACACGATGACGGCATGTCAACCAATCCGACACCGAAGACGCCCGAGCTCCCCGACGGCATGCGCGTGCTCAGCCACCGCGAGATGCGCGCCGTGCACGACGCCGTGCGCACCAGCGCCCGCCGGGCCGGCGTCCGCGGCCACCTCGCCGACAAGATCGCCGACGACACACTCGCCGCCGTCGGCGTGTTCAACCAGCCCCCGACGCCCGACCCCGGCGAGTGCACCGCGCAGTACCTGCCGCACGACGCCGACGAGTTCGGCGAGTCCGGTCTCCTCGGGGTGTGGCAGCAGTGCGCCGACGAACCCGGCCACGACGGCGACGAACACGACAACGGCGAGGTCACCTGGCGCGACACCTACCCGGGCGCCCTGCCTGCCCGCCCGGCGAAGGAGGCCTGAGCGATGGAAACCTGGCTGTTGGAGAACACCCCGCAGGGCCGCCGGCACGCGGGCTATCCGGTCGGCTACCTGGACGACCACACGGTGCGGTACCGGGCCGGCGGGGTGCTGCACGAGCGGCAGTTCGTCGACGCCGCTGAGGGCCCCGGCGGCGAGTGGACCGGGCCCGGTGCAGAGCGCCTCGACCAGCCCAGCCACCTGGCCCCTGGTTGCCGCTGCGGGTGGCTCGGCCCGGCCCGGCCGTACCACCCGCAGGGCGGCCGGCGCGGCGACGGCCGGTACGACGGCCAGGGCCAGGAGGTGTACGCGGCCTGGCAGGCGCACGCCACCGCGGTGCTGCGGGCCGAGGTCCCGGAGGCGTACCGCGAGCGGCTCGCCGCGTTCGCCGTCCCCCTCGGCGAGCTCGCCGACGAGCGCCCGCGAGCCGCCCTGGTCCTGGCCCGCCAGCTGCGCGAGCTCGCCGACCACCTCGAACCCCTCGCGGCCGCCGAGTCGTTGGCGCACGGCGTGCCGTGGGAGACCATCGGGACCGACCTCGGCCAGAGCAAGCAGGCCGCCCACGGCCGCTACGTCCGCAGCCCCTCCGCCGACCTCGAACGGCGCGTGCAGTCGCTCACCGGCGGCACCGTCACCGAGTTGCTCGACGCCGCCCGCACCCGCCGGCCCGGCACCCCGCCCCCCGGCCACACCGGATGGCCGGACGCCGTGGCCCGCATCCTGCACAACCCCGCCGTGATCGACTGGACCGGCGAGCTGGGGCCCGCAGCTCTGGAGGAGCACGCTGGAGACGAGGACCTCGACATGGGGCGGCAACGGCCGTGAGCCACCCTGGCCGTCAAAATCGAACACGTGCTCTACTTGGGATATGGCCCGACCAGCTTTTCCGCTCGACTTGATCCAGGCTCAGCGCGACTGGAACCGCGTCCACGCCGCGCTGGAGCGCCGACCCGTCCCGCCGCCCGCGCTGCGTCGCCGGTTGGAGATGTTGTCGGTCCGGATCGCTGTCCATCCCTTCTGGGAGACGGAGGCCGGCCGGGCCACAACGGCCCGGGGTGACCTGCGCCGGCGGGTGCAGGAGTTGGAGGAGGCCGAGAGCCGCCTGACGGACCAGCAGCAGCGAATTCTCGCGTGCATCAGGGACTGGATAGCCGAACACGGGGAGCCGCCCACGCTGCGGCAGATCGGCCACACCGTGGGACTGTCGAGCACCGGGTCAGTCTCCTACCAGATCACCAAGTTGGAGCGACTCGGTGTAATCGATCGCCGCAGCAATGGGAGAGGAATCGCCCCGCGCTCGTGAGCCGACCTCGGACGCCGGGGCGGGGCGCTGTCGACTGTTGCCCGGCCACGGCGATGCCCGCGCCGACACGGAGTGACCACACCGGTCGTCACCACTGCGCGGCAGCAGGTGCTCCCCCTCAGCCACTCGCGTGCGGTGCGGTCTGCTCACGCTGCTGCATGCGTGACGGGGGCAGTACGGCGACCGGCCCCGGACCGGCCCGGCGGACGGCGGCCGCAGCCGAGCCGGGCACCCCTCCCCTCCCCGCCGGCCTTTGAGTACGCGCACAACGACGATGCCGGCAGACGGCGGACGGCTGGCCATGTAAACCCCGGCGAGATGCCGCCGCGCCCGGAGGGCCGCCGGAGGCAGTCGGAAGACCGACCGTGCGCTGTGCACGAGAGTGGCGGGAGGAGTCAGGCGTAGTCGTCGTACTCGTCGGCGGGCCGCGGACCGCGTTCGCTCTCCGGAAGCCGGGGAGCGGATCCGGTGGCGAGCTCACGCAGCAGCTGCGCCGCACCGGCCGCGTCGGCGGCCGCGCGATGGTTGCCGTAGGGCAGTGGCTGCCACCGGTAATCGTTGCGGTAGGCGTTCCACTCACCGTGCCACTCGGAGTAGGGAAGCATCAGGTCGACCCAGCGCGCCCGCTGCAGCCAGGCCCCGGTGTAGGCGAGTGCCTCGGCATCCTCCAGGCCGACCGTCTGGCGTGCGTGGCGGTGTACCTCGCGGGCGATGACAGCCAGGTCGTACGAGAGGTTGTAGACCGCGACACAGCAACCGTCGATGGCCGCGCCGAGCGCGTCGAGGACGCCGGAGAAGCGGGGTGCGCCCGCGTCGGCAAGCATCGCCTTGCCGATGCCGTGGATCGAGTGGGACTGCTGGGAGATTGGGCCGCCCGGTGTCACCAGCGACTCGAACGCGGTGCGGCCATCGGCATGGCACACCGCGACCTCGACGGCCCAGCCCTGCAGCGCGGAGGTCTCGGTATCCAGGGTGAGGACCGGGTGGCCGTCGAGGAGCGCGGCCGCCCACTCCTGGGGACCCCGCGGCCCCTGGTCGAGCGGGCGGGGCGGCAACGCCGGCGCGAGGTCGAGCGTGTCGACCAGTTCGGCGACGCGGTGGCGGATCGTCGCGCACGGACCACAGGCGATCTGCTGGGCGTAGTAGCGCGGCTCGTCGGTGAGTTCAGCGCAGTCGAAGCAGCGCCAGGCCCGCGCGAGAAACGCCCTGTGCTCGGCCTCCCGGCGCCCCTTCTCCAGGGCAGCGAGCTGCGCCGGGGAGCACTCCCGCTTTGCGCGCGCCGCATGCCGGTCGTACAGCGGAGTCTCACCCTCGCGCTTGTAGTAGTACCAGCGCGCGTAGCCGAGGTGCGGCTGACGGTAGGCACGGGTCAGACCGGCCCGGTTCAGTTCGTTTTTCGTCAGCAGATGCGCCGGCCTGTCCCCCAGCCGGTAGACGGGCAACCCGTCCTCGTGCACGCGCACGATTTCGTGCGCACTGCCCACCGTCGTGCTCTCGCCGGCCATCTGACACCCTCTCCACTCGACGTTTGCGGAACAAGTCGTGCACCAACACCTTTGCGCACAGGCACACATGGTGGACCAGGCCACTGACAGCTAGCAATTAACCGGGGCCACCTCGACTACGTTCTAACTACCCAGCCTGAACGTCACGCAGGCGCTTTTCAGGCCTCACGCAGCAGGTTGATTCCCTGCCGGATGATCCGGCCGAGCGTGTAGATCTCGGCCTGGAGTTCGGCTCTCCGCGCGGCTGCCGCACGCCCACGGCGGGCGGAGCGGCCAATGAGCCGTTCGGCCTTGAGGGTGGCGATGAAAGGTTCGCTGTAGCGGTCGGCGGCGAGCCGGGCCGTGTCCACGGCGATGGTGTCCAGGTCGTAGGAGGCCTTGAGGTCGAAGCCCTGGTGTGGTGTGCCGGTACGGCGGCCGCGCACGCTGTGCCGCTTGCGTTCCTCGTCGGTCCACGGTCTCCAGGGGCCGGCCAGGTCCGGTAGGGCGAGGCGTGCCCGGATCGCATCATTGACGAGGTGGACCTGTCGCGGCCACCGGCGCGGTCGGACGTCAGCAATTTCCAGGTGGAGCGCGAGCGGCAGCGGTTCGCCGGCGGGGATGCCGAGGCGTTCGCGTTGGTCTGCCACCCAGTCTGTTTCCGTGTTCATGTTGTCCGTCGCTGTCGCGTCCAGCCACGTGTACTGATCGATGGTCAGCCACACCACCACGGTGGTCGTCATGGTGTTGCCTCCAAGGGGTGCGATGGGAGTACGAAGCCCCCGGCCAACCGGCCGGGGGCGAGTTCGCGTGTACACGCGAAAATGTGGTCAGACACTCGGCGAGGCCGAGGCGCCGGCGGGTGCTCCGGCACCGGTCGCTGCACCGTCCCCGGCCGGACTTTCCGGCCCGGAAGGGGCGGACTGGCCGGGCACCTTGTCCCGGTCGGCGACCGTCGGTGCGGCCCTGTTGGCGGCACGCTTGGCCGAAGACCGCTTGGCCGGGCCACGCTTGGCCGGGGCCGGCGGCTCCGCCTCCATGGCGGTGAGTTCTTCCTCGCTCCATCCAGCCTTTGCGGCCGTCTGGTATCGCGTGCGGTACTCGTCGTTGAGGGCGGCAAGTTGTGCCTCGACGGCCTTGCGCTTGGCCAGGGTCTCGGCGAGTGGTTCGAGCGCGGCCATGCGGTCGGCGAGGAGTTCCTTGCCGCGTTCGAGGATCGCGCGGGTTGCGTCATCAGCGGTCGTCATGGCGCACATGGTAGCCGTGACACCGGACGGTGCGGCAATGTTCGGCAGGTGCTCAGTCTGAGGGGGCCACCCCCTCAGACTCCCCCGAACGCACGGCGCCGTTGGAGGCCTTGCTCTTGCGAGAGGGGAAACCCCTCTCGCGCTCTCCCCAAGCGCCCCGTCACGCGGGTACATGCCTGCCCCGGCCTGCCCGCCTGACCGGGGCTCAAGGACGCGGCCGGGGCCGCGGCACCTCTCTTCCGCGCTGCGCGCGGGTCGCCCCTTCGCCGCGACACCCCACCCCCTCCGCGCATACGCGCGGCCACCATTCTGGCGGAGCAAGTTATACGTTACGGTTCCCGTAACGACTTGATCGCGGTTTGGGGCCGCGATATTTGGGGGACGTTCGAGCACGAACGATCCCCGGGTTTGGGAGGGTTGAGAAGCAGTGCCGAGTGAGCCGAGCATGCAGCCTCGTGTGCGACGTCGTGAGCGCAAGACCGAGAACCCGCGTGAGCACCGTGTGAACCTTCGCTACAACGACGACGAACATGAAGTCGTGTCACTCGCCGCGCGTCTCGCGGGCCTGACGCCCGCCAGCTATGCCGCCCGTGTGACTCTCGCAGTCGCCAAGGGCGAACTCGCCCCGATGCCGACCGGCGAGGCCGACCGCATCAAAGCCTTCCGCGACGCCGACGTGTCCCTGAACCGCATCGGCACCAACCTCAACCAGATGGCCGCCGTACTGAACCAGGCGGCACTGATCGCCACCGGCGAAGTCCTTGAGGTAGTCCTTGCGATGCACGCGGAGATCACCGCCACGCGAGGCGAAATCGGCGAGGCCGCACAACGGCTGATGCTCGCAGGCATCGAGGCCGCGCCGTCGAGGAGCCGACGCTGATTGCCAAGGCCGCGAAGCGCGGCAGCCGCGCGAAAGGTCTCCTGTTCTACCTGTACGGAGCAGGCCGCGCGAACGAACACGAGGACCCGCACTTGGTCGCCGCGTGGTCCGAGTGGGTGCCGGATCCCGGACGCTCAGAGACGATGACCGTGCAGCAGCTCGCCGCGCTCCTGGACCAGCCCGTGCACGCGCTGGAGGCCGACGGCGGCAAGCCGTGGAAGAAGCACGTGTACCACATCCCGGTGTCGAACGAACCCGGTGACCCAACCCTGACCGATGCCCAGTGGAAGGAGGTTGCACAGCGCATCGTCGAGGCTTCCGGCATCGTCGACTCGAACGAACCGGGCGGCTGCCGATGGGTAGCTGTGCGGCACGCAGACAACCACATCCACATCGTGGCGACCCTCGTGCGGCAGGACGGCAACAAGCCATCGATCCACGGCGACGCCTACCGGTTCCGCCCCGTCTGCAACGAGTTCGAGCAGCGATGGGGACTGACGCAGACGGCGCCGGCGGACCGCACCGCGCACCGGCGGCCAGAGCGAGGCGAGACGGAGAAGGCGCGGCGCAAGAACCTGCCCGAGCCACCCCGGGAGACGCTGCGGAACGAGGCCTATGCGGCGGCCGCCAAGACATCGAATCCGGCGGATTTCTTCGCCGCTCTGCGAGATGCTGGGTTCATGGTCGAAGCCCGTACGGGACGAGATGGTGAGCCGACCGGATACAAGGTCGGACGGCCCGAGTGGCGGACGAAGGAGGGGGCGTTGATCTGGTACAGCGGCGGACGCCTCGCACCTGATCTGTCCCTCCCCCAGTTGAAGCAGCGATGGGCTGGCATCGGGCCGACGGCGGGCCTGTCGCGCGTCGAGTTGCTCAACCGGGCGGCCGCGGTGACGAGCCAGGCCACCGACATGGTGGCGCGGGCTGCACGCGAGAATCCCGCCCAGACGCCGGCCGTGGTGTCGGCTGCGGCGGAGCTGATGACGGCGAACGCGCACGCCCTGGAGGGCCGCAGGGGCGGACCGCTCACGGACGCCGCCGAGGCCTTCCGGCGCGCTGCCCGCGTGCCGCACCGTCAGCCGGTGCAGCGCGATGACACGGCGGACGCGATGCGGCTGTACGCGCACACGATCGCCCAGACCGGGCGGTTGCTCGGGGCCGGAGAGAAGGACGGCGCCCGGCAGCTTGCCGCGCAACTCACCATGCTCGTGGACGCGGTGGCGATCCTGCGGGAGGCCCAGCAGGCGAGGCACCAGGCAGAGGCCGCACTTGAGGCCGCACGATTCTCCCGGCAGCACCCCGGACAGCCCCTGCCCGCCCATCTCGCCCAGGCCGCCGCCGGCGCCTCGGGGACGACCATGCGCATCATGGGCCGGGACGTCGAGGTGCGGGCGGACGCAGCGGAGCGCGAGGACCTGCAAGACGTGGTCCGCCGAGGGCTCGGCACCCGCGCGGACGGGGTGCTGAACGATCCCGCGTGGCCCGCGCTCGCCACGACACTGGCGAAGGTCGAGCAGGCCGGCCGCGATCCGCTGGTGACGCTGCGCAGTGCCCGCGCGGAACGCGAACTCGGCACCGCGGAAAGCGTCGCTCAAGTCATGGTGTGGCGGCTGGAGAACCGGTTGGAGAAATGGCAGCAGGAAGGCACGAGTGATGCACCGCAGACCCAGCAGCCGACACAGG
>NZ_JBSFHW010000067.1:0-43233 GCF_053597275.1 Streptomyces sp. NPDC001492
CCACCCTCCCCAGCTCCTCACCACAAACACCCCTCCCCTGGTGGTTTTTGCGGGGGGGGGGGGGGGGGGCCGGCCCCCGGGACGGGAAGGGGCGGCGGGGGCGGATCACATCCTCACGGCGAAGCCGGTGGGTACAGCGAGCGGGGCAGCTGGGAGGCCGCCGTCGCGTCCAGGAGCCACAGGGTGCGGGAGCGGCCGCGGGCACCCGCCGCCGGGGCCTGCACCTCGCCCGCGCCCGACAGGGCGATAGCCACCGCCTGGGCCTTGTCCTCGCCGGCGGCCAGGAGCCACACCTCACGCGCCGCCCGAATGGCGGGGAGCGTCAGGGTCACGCGGGTCGGCGGCGGCTTCGGCGCGCCATGGACGCCCACCACCGTCCGCTCCGTCTCACGCACCGCGGGCAGCTCCGGGAACAGCGACGCCACGTGCGTGTCCGGACCCACCCCCAGCATCAGAACGTCGAACGTCGGCACGGCACCGTGGTTCTCGGGGCCGGCCGCCCGGGCCAGCTCCTGCGCATAGCCCTCCGCCGCGGCCTCGACGTCCGCACCGTACGGACCGTCCGACGCCGGCATGGCGTGCACCCGCTTCGGATCCAGCGGGACGGAGTCCAGCAGGGCCTCACGGGCCTGCGTGACATTCCGGTCCGGGTCGCCCTCCGGCAGGAAGCGCTCGTCGCCCCACCACAGGTCCAGCCGGCCCCAGTCGATCGCGTCCCGGGCCGGAGCGGCGGCGAGCGCCGCCAGCAGGCCGTTGCCGTTGCGGCCGCCCGTGAGGACCACGGACGCGTAGCCCCGGGAGGCCTGCGCGTCCACGATCTTCGTGATGAGGCGGGCCGCGGCGGCCTGCGCCATCAGTTCCTTGTCGTGGTGCACGACCAGCTGCGGAGTGCTCACTTCGCCGCCGCCTTCTTCGGCTCGTCCTTCACCGGTGCCTCCGCCGCCGCGTCCTGCGCGGGAGCTTTCGCAGCCTCTTCGACAGGGGTTTCGACGGGGGCTTCGGCCGTGTTCGGTTCTCCTTTGGCCGGCGCTTCCGGTAGGGAGGGGTTCAGCCGCTCCACCCCGAACCGCAGCGCCGAGGCATACGTGTCGTCGGGATCGAGCCGCCGCAGTTCCTCCGCGATCAGCTCGGCCGTCTCACGCCGCTTCAGCGCGACCGCACGGTCCGGCTGGCCCTGGATCGACAGCGTGGCCAGTGAGCCGTCCGCACGGTCCAGGACTATCTGGCCGGTGTTCGTCGCCATGCGGACCGCCGTCAGGCCCGGTCCGCCCGACAGCGACCGCTTCACCGGCACGTCCAGCCGGTCCGCGAGCCACATCGCCAGCAGTTCGCAGCTCGGGTTGAACTCCTCGCCCTCCACCTCGACGGCCTCCACCTCACAGGTGACCTGGTCGAGCGCGGCGGCCAGCATCGAACGCCACGGCGTGATGCGGGTCCAGGACAGGTCGGTGTCGCCGGGGGTGTACGTGTCGGCGCGGGCCGTCAGCTCCCGTACCGGCTGCTCCGCGGCGTACGTGTCCGTCACCCGGCGCTGGGCCAGTGCGCCCAGGGGGTCGTTCGCCGGGTCGAGGGGCGCGTTCACCGGCCACCAGGCCACCACCGGGGCGTCCGGCAGCAGCAGCGGCAGGACCACTGACTGCGCGTGGTCCACGATCTCGCCGTACAGGCGCAGGACGACCGTCTCGCCGGTGCCCGCGTCCGCGCCCACCCGCACCTCGGCGTCGAGGCGCGACTGCGTACGGTCGCGGGGCGAGCGCGAGACGCGCTTGATGACCACGAGGGTGCGCGAGGGGTGCTCGTGCGAGGCGTCGTTCGCGGCCTTCAGGGCGTCGTACGCGTTCTCCTCGTCCGTCACGATGACCAGCGTGAGCACCATGCCGACGGCCGGCGTGCCGATGGCACGGCGGCCCTGCACCAGCGCCTTGTTGATCTTGCTGGCCGTGGTGTCCGTGAGGTCTATCTTCATGGCCGGCGCCAGCTCCGTCCGTCTCGCTCGAGCATTTCGTCCGCCTCGACGGGCCCCCAGGTGCCGGACGGGTACTGGGCGGGCCTGCCGTTCTTGTCCCAGTACTCCTCGATCGGGTCGAGGATCTTCCAGGACAGCTCGACCTCCTCGGTGCGCGGGAAGAGGTTCGAGTCGCCGAGCAGGACGTCCAGGATCAGACGCTCGTACGCCTCCGGGGAGGACTCGGTGAAGGACTCGCCGTAGGCGAAGTCCATCGAGACGTCCCGGATCTCCATCGAGGTGCCCGGCACCTTCGAGCCGAAGCGGACCGTCACGCCCTCGTCCGGCTGGACGCGGATGACGATCGCGTTCTTGCCGAGCTCCTCCGTCGCCGTGTGGTCGAAGGGGGAGTGCGGCGCCCGCTGGAAGACGACCGCGATCTCGGTGACACGGCGGCCCAGCCGCTTGCCGGTGCGCAGGTAGAAGGGCACGCCCGCCCAGCGGCGGTTGTCCACCTCCAGCTTGATGGCCGCGTAGGTGTCCGTCTTCGACTTGGCGTTGATGCCCTCCTCCTGGAGGTACCCCACCGCCTTCTCGCCGCCCTGCCAGCCCGCCGCGTACTGACCCCGCACGGTGTCCCGGCCGAGGTCCTTCGGCAGCCGTACGGCCCCGAGCACCTTGGTCTTCTCCGCGGCCAGCGCGTCCGCGTCGAAGGAGGCGGGCTCCTCCATGGCCGTCAGGGCCATCAGCTGGAGGAGGTGGTTCTGGATGACGTCACGGGCGGCGCCGATGCCGTCGTAGTAGCCGGCCCGGCCGCCGATGCCGATGTCCTCGGCCATGGTGATCTGCACATGGTCCACGAAGGACCGGTTCCAGATCGGCTCGAACATCGTGTTGGCGAAGCGCAGCGCCAGGATGTTCTGGACGGTCTCCTTGCCCAGGTAGTGGTCGATGCGGAAGACCTGGTCCGGGGCGAAGACCTCGTGGACGACCTTGTTGAGCTCCTCGGCCGACTTCAGGTCGTGGCCGAAGGGCTTCTCGATGACCGCGCGGCGCCAGGAGCCGCCGGTCTGGTCGGCCAGACCGTGCTTCTTGAGCTGCTGGATGACGACCGGGAAGGAGCGCGGCGGCACGGAGAGGTAGAAGGCGAAGTTGCCGCCCGTGCCCTGTGCCTTGTCGAGTTCCTCGATGGTGCCGCGCAGCCGCTCGAACGCGTCGTCGTCGTCGAAGGTGCCCTGGACGAAGCGCATCCCCTGGATGAGCTGCTGCCAGACCTCCTCGCGGAACGGCGTACGGGCGTGCTCCTTGACGGCGTCGTGCACCTCGGCCGCGAAGTCCTCGTGCTGCCACTCGCGGCGTGCGAAGCCGACGAGGGAGAAGCCCGGCGGCAGCAGACCCCTGTTGGCGAGGTCGTACACGGCGGGCATGAGCTTCTTCCGTGACAGATCGCCCGTGACGCCGAAGATGACCAGGCCCGACGGCCCCGCGATACGCGGGAGCCGTCGGTCGGCGGGGTCACGCAGCGGGTTGCTGCTCGACAAGGGTTCAGCCCTCCGAGGGGGCGAGGCGCTCCAGCTCCGCCTCGGTCGACTTGAGCAGGTCGTTCCAGGACGCCTCGAACTTCTCGACGCCCTCGTCCTCGAGGAGCTGCACCACGTCGTCGTACGAGATCCCGAGCTTCTCGACGGCGTCGATGTCGGCGCGGGCCTGCTCGTACGTACCGGCGACGGTGTTGCCGGTGATCGAGCCGCTCTCCTCGGTGGCGTGCAGGGTGGCCTCCGGCATGGTGTTCACCGTGTTCGGCGCCACCAGGTCGTCGACGTAGAGGGTCTGCTTGTACGCCGGGTCCTTCACACCGGTGGAGGCCCACAGCGGACGCTGCTTGCGGGCGCCCGCGTTCTCCAGCTTGCTCCAGCGGTCGGAGGAGAAGACCTCCTCGTACGCCTGGTAGGCGAGCCGCGCGTTGGCGACGGCGGCCTTGCCGCGCAGCGCCTTGGCCTCGTCGGTGCCGATCTCGTCGAGCCGCTTGTCGATCTCGGTGTCCACGCGGGACACGAAGAAGGACGCCACCGAACGGATCTGCGAGAGGTCGAGGCCGCGCTCCTTGGCCTTCTCCAGTCCGGAGAGGTAGGCGTCCATGACCTCGCGGTAGCGCTCCAGCGAGAAGATCAGCGTCACGTTGACGCTGATGCCGAGGCCGATGACCTCGGTGATCGCCGGCAGACCCGCCTTGGTGGCCGGGATCTTGATGAGCGTGTTGGGGCGGTCGACCAGCCAGGCCAGCTGCTTGGCCTCGGCGACCGTCGCCCTGGTGTTGTGCGCCAGACGCGGGTCGACCTCGATCGACACGCGGCCGTCCTGGCCCTCGGTGGCGTCGAAGACCGGGCGCAGGATGTCGGCGGCGTCCCGGACGTCCGCCGTGGTGATCATGCGGACGGCCTCTTCGACGGTGACCTTGCGGGCGGCGAGGTCGGCGAGCTGCTGCTCGTAACCGTCACCGGACGAGATCGCCTTCTGGAAGATCGTCGGGTTGGTGGTGACGCCCACGACGTGCTGCTGGTCGATCAGCTCGGCGAGGTTGCCGGACGTGATCCGCTTGCGCGACAGGTCGTCCAGCCAGATCGCGACGCCTTCTTCGGAGAGGCGCTTCAGTGCGTCTGTCATGGAATTACATCTCCTACGTGTCGTATGTGAGCGTCAGCGCTGGGCGGCGGCGATGGATTCCCGCGCCTTCGCGGCCACGTTCTCCGCAGTGAACCCGAACTCGCGGAAGAGGACCTTGCCGTCGGCGGACGCACCGAAGTGCTCCAGGGAAACGATGCGGCCGGCGTCCCCGACGTACTTGTGCCAGGTGAGACCGATGCCCGCCTCGACCGCGACCCGCGCCTTCACCTGCGGCGGCAGGACGCTGTCCCGGTACCCCTGGTCCTGCTCCTCGAACCACTCCACGGAGGGCATGGACACGACCCGTGTCGGCACCCCGTCCGCCTGGAGCTGCTCACGCGCCTCGACGGCGACATGCACCTCGGAACCGGTGGCGATCAGGATGACCTGCGCCGCGGCGCTCTGCCCTTCGGGCCCTTCGGCCTCGAACAGGACGTAACCGCCCTTGGCCGCGTCCTCGTTGGGCGCGTATGTCGGAACGCCCTGGCGGGTCAGCGCGAGGCCGTGCGGGGCGCCCTTGCCGAACTCCTTGGTGTAGCGCCCCAGGATCTCGCGCCAGGCGATCGCGGTCTCGTTGGCGTCGGCCGGGCGGACCACGTTCAGACCCGGGATCGCGCGCAGCGAGGCCAGGTGCTCGACCGGCTGGTGGGTCGGGCCGTCCTCACCCAGGCCGATGGAGTCGTGCGTCCACACGTACGTCACCGGCAGGTGCATCAGCGCCGACAGACGCACCGCGTTGCGCATGTAGTCGGAGAAGACCAGGAACGTACCGCCGTAGATACGCGTGTGGCCGTGCAGCGCGATGCCGTTCATCTCCGCGGCCATGGAGTGCTCGCGGATGCCGAAGTGGATCGTGCGGCCGTACGGGTTCGCCTCCGGCAGCGGGTTGTCCGCCGGCAGGAACGAACTGGTCTTGTCGATCGTCGTGTTGTTCGAGCCGGCGAGGTCGGCGGAGCCGCCCCACAGCTCGGGGATGATCGCGCCGAGCGCCTGCAGCACCTTGCCGGAGGCGGCACGCGTGGCGACACCCTTGCCCGGCTCGAAGACGGGGAGCTTGTCCTCCCAGCCGGCCGGCAGCTCACCGGCGTTGATGCGGTCGAACTCGGCGGCGCGCTCGGGGTTGTTCTGCCGCCACAGCTGGAAGGACTTCTCCCACTCGGCCTTCGCCTCGCGGCCCCGCTCCAGCGCCTGGCGGGTGTGCTTGATGACGTCGTCGGAGACCTCGAAGGACTGCTCCGGGTCGAAGCCCAGCACGCGCTTGGTGGCGGCCACCTCGTCGTCGCCGAGCGCCGAGCCGTGGGCGGCCTCGGTGTTCTGGGCGTTCGGGGCGGGCCAGGCGATGATCGAGCGCATGGCGATGAAGGACGGCTTGTCCGTCACCTGCTTCGCGGCCTCGATCGCGTTGTAGAGGGCGTGCGGGTCCAGGTCGCCGTCGGGCTTCGGGGCGACGCGCTGCACATGCCAGCCGTAGGCCTCGTACCGCTTGACGGTGTCCTCGGAGACGGCCGTCTCGGTGTCGCCCTCGATCGAGATGTGGTTGTCGTCCCACAGCAGGATCAGATTGCCCAGCTTCTGGTGACCGGCCAGCGAGGACGCCTCGGCGGAGATGCCCTCCTGGAGGCAGCCGTCACCGGCGATCGCGAAGATGTAGTGGTCGAAGGGGGACTCGCCCTGCGGGGCCTCCGGGTCGAACAGACCGCGCTCGTAGCGGGCGGCCATCGCCATGCCCACCGCGTTGGCGACACCCTGGCCGAGCGGGCCGGTCGTGGTCTCGACACCCTTGGTGTGGCCGTACTCCGGGTGGCCGGGGGTCTTCGAGCCCCACGTGCGGAAGGCCTTGAGGTCGTCCAGCTCCAGGCCGAAACCGGCCAGGTAGAGCTGTGTGTAGAGAGTCAGGGACGAGTGGCCGGCGGACAGCACGAAGCGGTCGCGGGCGACCCAGTCCGGGTCGGCCGGGTCGTGCCGCATCACCTTCTGGAAGAGGGTGTAGGCGGCGGGCGCCAGGCTCATCGCCGTACCCGGATGGCCGTTGCCGACCTTCTGTACGGCGTCGGCGGCCAGGACGCGGGCGGTGTCCACGGCCCGCTGGTCCAACTCGGTCCACTCGAGGTCTGTGGTGGTCGGCTTGGTGCTCACCCTGAGTCAGGGCTCCTCTCCACATGTCACGCATGTCGAAACGTCACGCATGTCGAATGCCGGCGCACTGGACGCCCACCGGCCGCTGTCGAGCCTACCCCCGTGAGAACGCGCATTTTTTCGAGTCATTACAGACTGCCGGGCCCACGGACGATCCGCCTCCCGACTGGGCGGATCGCATTCGGCAACTGAATACGGAGCGGCTCATCCGAGTGCTCAATCGAGCTGTCGATCGAGCGTGTGTACGCCCCCTCCCAACACGACCCCACCCCCGCGAAGGTCGGGGTATGGGCAACGTCTACAGTGGCGTGGTACGCGCGAGCCTTTACCGGGACTTCACACGGGTGAGGCTTGCTGGGATGTCTCTGTAGGGGTGTGCGTGACGGCCGTCGAATCCCGTCCAGCCGGGGTGCTGGGGGAGAGCAGGAGCTCGAGTCACCGGCCGTTCGGGGCCCGTGTCAAGGCGTTCGTGGCGCTCACCAAGCCGCGGATCATCGAGCTGCTGCTCATCACCACCGTTCCGGTGATGTTCCTGGCGCAGCAGGGCGTGCCGGACCTGACGCTGGTGCTGCTCACCTGCGTCGGCGGCTACCTCTCCGCGGGTGGCGCCAACGCGCTGAACATGTACATCGACCGCGACATCGACGCCCTCATGGACCGCACCTCGCAGCGCCCGCTGGTCACCGGAATGGTCAGCCCGCGCGAGTGCCTCGCCTTCGGCATCACCCTCGCGGTCGTGTCGACGCTGCTGTTCGGCCTCACCGTCAACTGGCTGAGCGCCTGGCTCTCCCTCGGCGCACTCCTCTTCTACGTCGTCGTCTACACGATGATCCTCAAGCGCCGTACCTCGCAGAACATCGTGTGGGGCGGCATCGCCGGCTGCCTCCCGGTGCTCATCGGCTGGTCGTCCGTCACGAACTCCATGTCGTGGGCGCCCGTCATCCTCTTCCTCGTCATGTTCTTCTGGACGCCGCCGCACTACTGGCCGCTGTCCATGAAGGTCAAGGAGGACTACGCGCGCGTGGGCGTCCCGATGCTGCCGGTCGTCGCCTCCAACAAGGTGGTCGCCAAGCAGATCGTGATCTACAGCTGGGTGATGGTCGGGGTCTCGCTGCTGCTGACCCCCCTCGGCTACACGGGCTGGTTCTACACGCTCGTGGCGCTGCTGGCCGGCGGCTTCTGGCTGTGGGAGGCGCACGGCCTGCAGAACCGGGCCAAGGCCGAGGTGACGGGCGCGAAGCTGAAGGAGATGCGTCTGTTCCACTGGTCGATCACCTACGTGTCGATCCTGTTCGTGGCGGTCGCCGTGGACCCGTTCCTGCGCTGAACCCTTTGTGACGTCCGCCGGGCGGGGCGCGTGGTCAAGGCCACGCACCCCGCCCGTCGCCGTTGGATCTACCCGTCGGTAGCATCCTGGCCATGGCAGAGACTCAGCAGGTTGACCCGAAGGCCGAGCGCAAGGTGGCACGGCTCGCCAAGCAGATCAGCGCCTTCTCCAAGGCGCACGGCGGGGCCGAGGGCCAGGTGGCCTACATCGGCGAGCGCGGCGCGCGCATCGTCCTCGTCGGCGAGGACGGCGGCTGGGGCGACCTGGTGGCGCCCTCGTACGAGCTGGCCGAGAAGGCGGTGGAGAAGGCCGGCATCACCGTCCACGAGGACTTCGACGGCGAGTTCGCGGCCAAGGTGAAGACCGGCCGCTACGAGTGGACGCGCATGGCCGGGATCCAGGTGGGCGGTCCGAGCAACACCTAGTGCCGGGTTCACCCGTTAGGCCCTGTGACAGGTGCAGGGACCAGCACACGGGGAGTCCGGATGATCGAAATGCCGTCCCTCGTGGACCAGTACTGCCACGGCGTACTGAGGACGGAGCTGGGCCTCGGCACCTTCGAGGCCCAGCTGTCCCGCACCGAGGGCCCGCCCGCCGCGGGCACCACCCTCTTCGACACCCAGACCGGTTTCGCCGTACGACGCTGGTGCCCTCCGCTGCTCGGCCTGGAACCGCACTGCCCGCCCGCCCGCTATCTCGCCCGCCGTCGTGAACTGGGCGTACTGGAAACGGGCCGCAGGCTGCTGCGCGGCAGCGGCATCACGACCTATCTGGTCGACACGGGGCTGCCCGGTGATCTGACCGGGCCCTCGGAGCTGGCGTCCGCCGGGGCCGCCGAGGCCCGCGAGATCGTCCGCCTGGAGTTACTGGCCGAACAGGTCGCCGACACCTCGGGCACCGTGGAGTCCTTCCTGGCCAACCTCGCCGAGTCGGTGCATGCCGCGGCCGCGAACGCCGTGGCCTTCACGTCGGTCGCGGGCCTACGGCACGGTCTGGCCCTCGCGCCCGAGCCGCCGGGGCCGGGAGAGGTGCGGGGCGCCGCCGGCCGGTGGCTGGCCGGACGCCGGGTGGGCGGCGAGCTGACCGACGCCGTACTCCTGCGGCACCTGCTGTGGATCGCCGTCGCCTCGGGCCTACCGCTCCAGCTCCACGCGGGCCTCGGCGAGCCGGGCCAGCGCATCGACCGCACCGACCCGGTGCTGCTCACGGACTTCGTCCGCGCGACGGCGGGCCTGGGCACCGACCTGGTCCTGCTGCACGGCTACCCCTACCACCGCCACGCCGCCCACCTGGCCGGCGTCTTCCCGCACGTCTACGCCGACTCGGGCGCCGCCCTGGTCCGCACCGGCGCCCGCGCCGCGACCGTCCTCGCCGAGATCCTGGAACTGGCCCCCTTCGGCAAGATCCTCTTCTCCAGCGGCGCCCACGGCCTGCCCGAACTGCATGTCGTGGGGGCGCGGCTGTTCCGGGAGGCCCTGGGACAGGTGCTGGGCGGCTGGGTCACCGAGGGGGCGTGGTCGCTGGCGGACGCGCAGCGCGTGGCGGGCATGGTGGCGGCGGGGAATGCCCGCAGGGTGTACGGACTGGAGTGAGCCGTACCGGGACAGGGCCTCAGGCGCGCGTGCCCACCGTGACCTCGGCCGAGGGGCCGGGCAGGTCGGCAACGGCCTCCGGTCGCTCCCGCAGTGCCAGCAGCACGCGCAGCGCCCAGATCCAGATCAGGCAGGAGCCGAACATGTGCAGCCCGACGAGCACCTCGGGCAGGTGCGTGAAGTACTGGACGTAGCCGATGACGCCCTGAGCGAGCAGCACCAGGAACAGCTCGCGGGTGCGGGCCAGGGGGTCCCTGGGGGCGTCGACCGCCTTCAGGACGAACCACAGGGCGAAGGTCAGCGTCACCACGATCCAGGCGAGCACCGCGTGCAGCTTGGCGACCGTCTCCCAGTCGATCGGGATCCGCTCGACCTCCTTGGAGTCGCCCGCGTGCGGTCCCGCGCCGGTGACCACCGTGCCCACGGCGATCAGCAGCACGGTGGCGAGGACCAGGAACCACACCATCTGCTGCACCGGCTTGCCGACCAGCGGGCGGGGCGCCCCGTCGCCCTCGCGAGTGCGCTGCCACATCACCACGGCGACCGCGATCAGCGCGGAGGCGAGCAGGAAGTGCGCCGCGACCGTGTACGGGTTGAGGCCGACCAGGACCACGACGCCGCCGAGCACCGCGTTGCTCATGACCAGCCAGAACTGCGCCCAGCCCAGACGGGTCAGGCTGCGCCGGTACGGCTTCTCGGAGCGCGCGGCGACGATCGCCCAGCCGATGGCGGCGCACAGCACATACGTCAGCATGCGGTTGCCGAACTCGATGGCGCTGTGGAAGTTCATCTCGCCCGTGGGCGCGAGCGAGTTCGCGGTGCACTTGGGCCAGGTCGGGCAGCCGAGCCCGGAGCCGGTCAGCCGCACCGCCCCGCCGGTGACCACGATGACCACCGACATGACGAGCGCGGACAGAGCCGACCGCTGGACCGTCCGGGGCTCGGGGGTCCAGCGTCCGGCGATGAAGGAGAGCGGGTTGCGCAGGGCCGCCACGGCGTCGGCGCGGGTCACGTTTGGCACGGGCCCATCGTAGGCGGGCCGCTTGTGCACGCGTTCACGAGGGTCCGCGAAGCCCCTGTGCCCGCACTGCTGCGGGTTACTCCCAGCGGAAGAACCTGCCGGCCGCCGCGAGCCCCACGACCGCCCACACCCCCAGAATCCCCAGGTCACCCCACGGCATCCCGGCCCCGTGCTGCAGCACGTCCCGCAAGCCGTCGGAGAGGGCGGAGATCGGCAGGAGTCCCAGCACGTCCTGCGCGCCCTGCGGGAACTTGTCCATCGGCACGATCACGCCGCCGCCCACGAGCAGCAGCAGGAAGACCAGGTTGGCGGCGGCCAGGGTCGCCTCCGCCTTCAGGGTGCCCGCCATGAGGAGCCCGAGGCCGGAGAAGGCCGCGGTGCCGAGGATCAGCAACAACAGGACTGCGGCCGGGTTTCCGTGCGGCGACCAGCCCAGCGCGAAGGCGATCACCGTCAGGAGGATCACCTGCAGGACCTCGGTGACCAGCACTGATGCCGTCTTCGCGGTCATCAGGCCCCAGCGGGGGAGCGGCGAGGAGGCCAGGCGCTTCAGGACGCCGTAGCGGCGCTCGAAGCCCGTGGCGATCGCCTGGCCGGTGAACGCCGTCGACATCACGGCGAGCGCCAGGATGCCGGGGGTGAGGAAGTCGACGGCCTTGCCCGCGCCGGTGTCGACGATGTCCACCGAGCTGAACAGGACCAGCAGGAGGGTCGGGATGACGACCGTCAGGAGGAGCTGTTCGCCGTTGCGCAGCAGCATCCTCGTCTCGAGCGCGGCCTGCGCCGCGATCATGCGGGGGAGGGGGGCCGCGCCGGGCTTCGGCGCGTACGTACCGGTGGCCGTGGTCACGAGCGCAGCTCCTTGCCGGTGAGCTCCAAAAAGACGTCTTCGAGGGTGTGCCGTTCGACCGAGATCCTGTCCGGCATCACCCCGTGCTGCGCGCACCAGGACGCCACCGTCGCCAGCAGCTGCGGGTCGACCTTGCCGACGACCCGGTACGAGCCCGGGGTCAGCTCCGCCGCCGAGCAGTCCGCGGGCAGCGCCTTGAGCAGGGAGCCCACGTCCAGGCCCGGGCGGCCGGTGAAGCGGAGCGTGTTCTCGGCGCCGCCGCGGCACAGCTCCTCCGGGGAGCCCTGGGCGATGACCCGGCCGGCGTCGATGATCGCGACGTCGTCGGCGAGCTGTTCGGCCTCGTCCATGTAGTGCGTGGTGAGGATGACCGAGACGCCGTCGGCGCGCAGGTCGCGGACCAGGTCCCAGGTGGCATGCCGGGCCTGCGGGTCGAGGCCGGCGGTCGGCTCGTCCAGGAACACCAGCTCCGGGCGGCCGACGACGGCCATCGCGAGCGCGAGGCGCTGCTGCTGGCCGCCGGAGAGGCGGCGATATGTCGTACGGCCACAGGAATCGAGGCCGAGCCGCTCTATCAGGGCGTCCACGTCCAGCGGGTCGGCGTGCAGTTTCGCCACGTGCCGCAGCATCTCGTCCGCCCGCGCACCCGAGTAGACGCCGCCGGACTGCAGCATCACGCCGATGCGCGGATGCAGCTCACGCGCCTGCCGTACCGGGTCGAGCCCCAGGACGCGCACGGTGCCCGAGTCCGGTCTGCGGTATCCCTCGCAGGTCTCGACGGTCGTGGTCTTGCCCGCGCCGTTCGGGCCGAGCACGGCGGTCACACCCGCCTGGGCCACCAGGTCGAGGCCGTCCACAGCGGTTTTGGTGCCGTACCGCTTCACCAGGGCCTGAACCTGGACCACGGGCTCACTTCGCATGGGACCAGAGTCTAGGTACGGGTTCCACGGCCCGGACGGGCGGGTGCAGGATCTCCACTCCCAGGGGGTGCGGGGATCTCGTCCTCACGGGACCGGTGCAAGGCCGGCCACCGCCGCATACGCCACCGCGTCAGCCACGGGGAACAGCCGGACCTCGGCGGCGCCCACCTTCCCGCGCACGACGGCACGGTCCCGCTCGAAGTCGTACCCCAGCTCGTCGAACCGCTCGGAGGTGATCGACACCTCCGTCACCGTCTCCCAGCCGCCCCCGGGCGCGGGGCGCCCCACCGCGACGAGCGGCGACGGTATTCGGTACTCGGCGAGGTGGAAGCTGGTGCGGGAGCCGTACCCGGCGCCGAGTGGCTGGCCGCCGGGGCGCGAAGCGGCGACCCGCGCTGAACCCGGCGCTGACGGCGTGCCGCTGCGCCCACCCGTGTCGCCCCAGCGGCACGACTGCCCGCAGCTGCGCAGTGCGATCCAGCCGGTCCGGCGTTTGAGGACGAGGCCCGTTCAGGGCCGAAGGGGGTCTGGGGCACAGCCCCAGGAACGCGCTGCAAGGGCTCGCGGGGCATCCGAAACTACACGTTCAGCTCCCCATGCGGCTCTGCCGCCGGAGGCACCCGCAGACCCAGCCGAGGCTGCTGAGGGAGGAGTGCGCCAGGAGGGTCTCGCCGGTTTCGACGCCCAGCAGGCGCAGCTGGGTGGCGATGGTGTCGCGGGGGACAAGAGGGCCGGTCGGAGGGGGTGTCGGCATGGTTGGGGCGTGTCCCCGAAGGCGCTCCCGGCCGCCACCGAATTGGCCCTGCTCCGATCGATCAAAGATCGTTTCCGCAGGTCAGGTTAGGTGTGCCTAAGTGACGCAGGGCACCGTCCAGCAGCCGGGACGCGGGTTGCCCGCCCCTGAGGAATTACGCAACAATGGCGTTGTGAAAAACGTCGGCGAGGCTCTGGAGACCCCCACGGGGGCGCACCAGGAAGAGCACGCGACCGGTGAGCGCTCCACGCGCAACCGGGTCGCGCGGTCGATCCTGGACCACGGGCCGTCGACCGTCACCGAGCTGGCCGGGCGCCTCGGGCTCACCCCCGCGGCCGTACGACGGCATCTGGACGCGCTGGTCGCGGACGACGTCGTCGAGGCGCGGGAGCAGCGGGTGTACGGCGCGCGCACGCGCGGTCGTCCCGCCAAGGTGTTCGCGCTGACCGACTGCGGCCGTGACGCCTTCGACCAGTCCTACGACAAGCTGGCCGCGGACGCCCTGCGCTGGATCGCGGAGCGCTTCGGCGGGGACGAGGCGGTGGTCGCCTTCGCCCGCGCGAGGATCGCGGAGCAGGCCGCCGCCTACCGCGCGGCGATCGAGGCCGCCGCCCCCGAGCAGCGCACCGAAGCCCTGGCCAAGGCCCTGAGCGCGGACGGGTACGCTGCTACGGCGCGCAGCGCCCCCCTCCCGCAAAAAGGTGAGCAGCTCTGCCAGCACCACTGCCCGGTGGCCCATGTCGCGGAGAAGTTCCCGCAGCTGTGCGAGGCGGAGACCGAGATCTTCTCCCAGCTGCTCGGCACGCACGTCCAGCGGCTGGCGACCATCGCGCACGGCGACGGCGTCTGCACGACGTTCATCCCCAAGATTTCCAAGACCACTGACAACGCAACTGCAAGCACGGCCGGGAGGAACCCCGCATGACTCTCCCCACGGAGACTGCCCACCCTGAGCTCGAGGGTCTGGGCAAGTACGAATACGGCTGGGCCGACTCCGACGAGGCCGGTGCCTCTGCCAAGCGCGGTCTGGGCGAGGACGTCGTCCGGGACATCTCGGCCAAGAAGAACGAGCCGGAGTGGATGACCAAGCTCCGTCTCAAGGGCCTGCGCCTGTTCGAGAAGAAGCCCATGCCGAACTGGGGCTCCGACCTCTCGGGCATCGACTTCGACAACATCAAGTACTTCGTGCGCTCCACGGAGAAGCAGGCGGAGTCCTGGGAGGACCTGCCCGAGGACATCAAGAACACGTACGACAAGCTCGGCATCCCCGAGGCGGAGAAGCAGCGCCTCGTCGCCGGTGTCGCGGCCCAGTACGAGTCCGAGGTCGTCTACCACCAGATCCGTGAGGACCTGGAGGAGCAGGGCGTCATCTTCCTGGACACCGACACCGCCCTGAAGGAGCACCCCGAGCTCTTCAAGGAGTACTTCGGCACGGTCATCCCGGTCGGCGACAACAAGTTCGCGTCGCTGAACACCGCGGTGTGGTCCGGCGGCTCCTTCATCTACGTGCCGAAGGGCGTGCACGTGGAGATCCCGCTCCAGGCCTACTTCCGCATCAACACGGAGAACATGGGCCAGTTCGAGCGGACCCTGATCATCGTCGACGAGGGTGCCTACGTGCACTACGTCGAGGGTTGTACGGCCCCGATCTACAAGTCGGACTCGCTGCACTCCGCGGTCGTCGAGATCATCGTCAAGAAGAACGCCCGCTGCCGCTACACGACCATCCAGAACTGGTCGAACAACGTCTACAACCTGGTCACCAAGCGCGCCGTGGCGTACGAGGGCGCGACCATGGAGTGGATCGACGGCAACATCGGTTCCAAGGTGACGATGAAGTACCCGGCCGTCTACCTGATGGGCGAGCACGCCAAGGGCGAGACCCTGTCCATCGCCTTCGCGGGCGAGGGCCAGCACCAGGACGCCGGCTCCAAGATGGTCCACATGGCGCCGAACACCTCCTCCAACATCGTCTCCAAGTCGGTGGCGCGCGGTGGTGGCCGCACCTCCTACCGCGGTCTCGTCGAGATCGGCGAGGGCGCCCACGGCTCCAAGTCGAACGTGCTGTGCGACGCGCTGCTCGTCGACACCATCTCCCGCTCCGACACGTACCCCTACGTGGACGTCCGTGAGGACGACGTGTCCATGGGCCATGAGGCGACCGTCTCCAAGGTCTCCGAGGACCAGCTCTTCTACCTGATGAGCCGCGGCCTCAGCGAGTTCGAGGCGATGGCGATGATCGTGCGCGGCTTCGTCGAGCCCATCGCGAAGGAGCTGCCGATGGAGTACGCGCTGGAACTCAACCGGCTGATCGAGCTCCAGATGGAAGGCGCGGTCGGCTAAGCAACGGCCGCCCCCATCAAGTCACTTACGTAGGAAGAGAGCAGACCGACAGCCATGGCTGAGGCTCAGAACATCCCGGTGGGGTCCACCACCGCCGGCCAGATCGCGGTGGCCGCCGAGTCGACCGTCGCCACGCGCATGAGCGCGCCCCCGTCCTTCGACGTGGCGGACTTCCCGGTCCCGCACGGACGCGAGGAGGAGTGGCGGTTCACCCCGCTGGAGCGCCTGCGCGGGCTGCACGACGGCACCGCCGTCGCGACCGGCGAGGGCGTGAAGGTCGAGGTCGAGGCCCCCGAGGGCGTCACCGTCGAACTCGTGGACCGTGACGACCCGCGCCTCGGCAAGGCCGGCACCCCGGTGGACCGCATCGCCGCCCAGGCGTACTCGGCGTTCGAGAAGGCCGGCGTGGTCACCGTCCCCAAGGAGACGGTGCTCACCGAGCCGATCCGCGTCGCCGTGCACGGCGAGGGCGGGGTCGCCTACGGCCACCAGGTCGTGGAGCTCGGAGCCTTCGCCGAGGCCGTCGTCGTCATCGACCACACCGGTGACGCCGTGCTCGCCGCCAACGTCGACTACATCCTGGGCGACGGCGCCAAGCTGACCGTCGTCTCCGTCCAGGACTGGGACGACAAGGCCGTGCACGTGGCCCAGCACAACGCCCTCGTCGGGCGCGACGCCAGCTTCAAGTCGGTCGTGGTGACCTTCGGCGGCGACCTCGTACGGCTGCACCCGCGCGTCACCTACGCCGGTCCCGGCGGCGAGGCCGAGCTGCTCGGGCTGTACTTCACGGACGCCGGCCAGCACCAGGAGCACCGCCTCCTGGTCGACCACAACGTCCCGCACTGCAAGTCGAACGTCGTCTACAAGGGCGCGCTGCAGGGCGAGTCCGCCCACGCGGTGTGGATCGGCGACGTCCTCATCGAGGCCAAGGCCGAGGGCACCGACACGTACGAGATGAACCGGAACCTCGTCCTGACGGACGGCGCCCGGGTCGACTCCGTGCCGAACCTGGAGATCGAGACCGGCGAGATCGTCGGCGCGGGGCACGCGAGTGCCACCGGCCGCTTCGACGACGAGCAGCTCTTCTACCTGATGGCCCGCGGCATCCCGGCCGACGAGGCCCGTCGCCTGGTGGTCCGCGGCTTCTTCGCCGAGCTGGTCCAGCAGATCGGCGTCGACGACATCGAGGCGCGCCTGCTGGAGAAGATCGACGAGGAGCTGGAGGCGTCGGTCTGATGTCAGCGTTCGTACGCGCCTGTGGGCTGAGCGAGCTGGAGGAGGACACCCCGAAGCGGGTGGAACTCGACGGCACGCCGGTCTCGGTCGTCAAGACCGAGGGCGAGGTGTTCGCGATCCACGACATCTGCTCGCACGCGAACGTCTCCCTCTCCGAGGGCGAGGTGGAGGACTGCCAGATCGAGTGCTGGCTGCACGGCTCCAGCTTCGACCTGCGCACCGGCAAGCCGTCCGGCCTCCCCGCGACGCGCCCCGTCCCCGTATACCCCGTAAAGATCGAAGGGGACGACGTTCTCGTCTCCCTCAACCAGGAGTCCTGAGGCACCCATGGCAACGCTTGAAATCCGCGACCTGCACGTCACCGTCGAGGCCGACAACGCCACGAAGGAGATCCTCAAGGGCGTCGACCTGACCGTGAAGCAGGGCGAGACGCACGCCATCATGGGCCCCAACGGCTCCGGCAAGTCGACCCTCGCCTACTCCCTCGCGGGCCACCCGAAGTACACGATCACCGGCGGCACCGTCACCCTCGACGGCGAGGACGTCCTGGAGATGTCCGTCGACGAGCGCGCGCGGGCGGGCCTGTTCCTGGCGATGCAGTACCCGGTCGAGGTTCCCGGTGTGTCCGTGTCGAACTTCCTCCGTACCTCCGCCACCGCGATCCGCGGCGAGGCCCCCAAGCTGCGCACCTGGGTGAAGGAGGTCAAGGAGACCATGGAGCGCCTCTCCATGGACCCCTCCTTCGCCGAGCGCAACGTCAACGAGGGCTTCTCCGGCGGTGAGAAGAAGCGCCACGAGATCCTTCAGCTCGAACTGCTCAAGCCGAAGATCGCGATCCTCGACGAGACCGACTCCGGCCTCGACGTCGACGCCCTTCGTGTCGTCTCCGAGGGCGTCAACCGCGTCCGCGAGACCGGCGAGGTCGGCACCCTGCTGATCACGCACTACACGCGCATCCTGCGCTACATCAAGCCCGACCACGTCCACGTCTTCTCCGGCGGTCGCATCGTCGAGTCCGGCGGCGCCGAGCTCGCCGACAAGCTGGAGGACGAGGGCTACGAGGCGTACACGAAGGGTGGCGCATCCGCGTGACGACACTGCCGGGCCTCCTCGACACCGAGGCGATCCGCAAGGACTTCCCCATCCTGGACCGCCAGGTCCACGACGGGCAGAAGCTCGTGTACCTGGACAACGCGGCGACCTCGCAGAAGCCGCGCCAGGTGCTGGACGCCCTGAACGAGTACTACGAGCGCTACAACGCCAACGTCCACCGCGGTGTGCATGTGCTCGCCGAGGAGGCCACGGCGCTGTACGAGGGCGCGCGGGACAAGGTCGCGTCGTTCATCAACGCGCCCAGCCGCGACGAGGTGATCTTCACCAAGAACGCCTCCGAGTCGCTCAACCTCGTCGCGAACATGCTGGGCTGGGCCGACGAGCCCTACCGCGTGGACCACGAGACCGAGATCGTCATCACGGAGATGGAGCACCACTCCAACATCGTGCCGTGGCAGCTGCTCTCGCAGCGCACGGGCGCGAAGCTGAAGTGGTTCGGCCTCACCGACGACGGCCGTCTCGACCTCTCCAACATCGACGAGATCATCACCGAGAAGACGAAGATCGTCTCCTTTGTGCTGGTGTCGAACATCCTCGGCACGGTCAACCCGGTCGAGGCGATAGTCCGCCGGGCCCAGGAGGTCGGTGCGCTGGTCTGCATCGACGCCTCGCAGGCCGCCCCGCACATGCCGCTGGACGTGCAGTCGCTGCAGGCCGACTTCGTGGCCTTCACCGGCCACAAGATGTGCGGCCCGACCGGCATCGGCGTCCTGTGGGGCCGGCAGGAACTGCTGGAGGACCTGCCCCCGTTCCTCGGTGGCGGCGAGATGATCGAGACCGTGTCGATGCACTCGTCGACCTACGCCCCGGCGCCCCACAAGTTCGAGGCGGGCACGCCCCCGATCGCCCAGGCGGTCGGTCTCGGAGCGGCCATCGACTACCTCCAGTCGATCGGCATGGACAAGATCCTGGCCCACGAGCACGCCCTCACCGAGTACGCGGTGAAGCGGCTGAGCGAGGTCCCGGACCTGCGGATCATCGGCCCGACCACGGCCGAGGACCGCGGCGCGGCGATCTCCTTCACGCTCGGCGACATCCACCCGCACGACGTGGGCCAGGTCCTCGACGAGCAGGGCATCGCGGTCCGCGTCGGCCATCACTGCGCGCGGCCCGTCTGCCTCCGCTACGGAATTCCTGCGACCACGCGAGCGTCGTTCTATCTGTACTCCACGCCGGCCGAGATCGACGCACTGGTCGAGGGGCTGGAGCACGTACGGAACTTCTTCGGCTGAAGGGCGTGAGCTGAGACCGTGAAGCTGGACTCGATGTACCAGGAAGTCATCCTGGACCACTACAAGCACCCGCACGGGCGTGGTCTTCGGGATGGCGACGCCGAGGTGCACCACGTGAACCCGACGTGCGGCGACGAGATCACCCTGCGCGTGAAGTACGACGGCACGAAGATCGAGGACGTCTCCTACGAGGGCCAGGGCTGCTCGATCAGCCAGGCCTCGGCCTCCGTCCTGAACGAGCTGCTGGTCGGCAAGGACCTGGCGGACGCCCAGAAGATCCAGGAGACCTTCCTGGAGCTGATGCAGTCCAAGGGCCGGATCGAACCGGACGACGCGATGGAGGAGGTGCTGGAGGACGCGGTCGCGTTCTCCGGTGTCTCCAAGTACCCGGCCCGGGTCAAGTGCGCCCTCCTCAGCTGGATGGCGTGGAAGGACGCGACGGCCCAGGCCCTGGGCGGAGCCGACGCCGAAAGGAAGACGGCATGAGCGAGACCGTTGAGATGAAGCCGGCCTCGGAGGAGGAGATCCGCGAGGCGCTGTACGACGTCGTCGACCCCGAGCTGGGCATCGACGTCGTCAACCTCGGCCTGATCTACGGCATCCACATCGACGACGCGAACATCGCGACGCTCGACATGACGCTGACGTCGGCGGCCTGCCCGCTGACGGACGTCATCGAGGACCAGGCCAAGTCCGCCACGGACGGCCTCGTCAGCGAGCTGCGCATCAACTGGGTGTGGATGCCGCCGTGGGGCCCCGACAAGATCACGGACGACGGTCGGGAGCAGCTGCGGGCGCTGGGGTTCAACGTCTGAGCGACCCGACTGACCCCGTCGAGGCCCCCGGAGACATTCCGGGGGCCTCGATCCGTTCAGCGGCGCAGCGCCCGGGCGAGTCCAGCCACACGACGCACTGCCGGCCCCGGTGTGACAGAGCCCGGGCATGTTCGACGTACCGGTCCAGCGCGCCCTCCTGGCGTGGAGCCAGCAGCTCCAGGTCGGGTAGCACGCGAGACATCGACATACGGGGCCAGGGGGCCGTGCTCGGCTGACTTACGGGCCTGACGCATGCCCAGCAGGACCGGGTCGGCGTTTCGCACACGGGTGCCGCTTGCCGGCCCGGGCGTGGCCGACGCCGAGGACGGCGCCGGCTGTCCCGCTGCATCGTCGCAGACGGCCCGCCATCGGCGACGATCGAGACGTGCTGCCGGAAGATCGGACAACTCGCCGACGACGCTCAGCAGAGTCTCCAGTGCGGCCCCGTTCTGAGGACGGCTCTGACCGGTCTGCCAACTGCTCAGGGTCGTCCTGGTAAGACGTATCCGGCGAGACCTGCGGGACGCGTCGTCCACGCGCTCCAGCGTGAGACGGGAGTCGGTGATGAGGCTCCGCACCGCAGCACCGAACTCCGGGTACCTGACGTCCCTTGACACGCGCCCCCCGACGACCTCAGCTCAGTCCTTCCACCAACCGGAACGCCGAGTCTGCCAAATAGAGCGAGCTGTTCTGGAAGGAATCCAGCTCCAGCTGGAAGTTCCGGTGCCGCAGGAACCGCCCCGGATAGTTCGCCGACTCCAGCATCACCGCGTCCGAGTACGCCGACGGCCGCGGGCAGAAGGTGGCGTCCTGCCCGAAGAGGTAGGAGCCGTCGTTCGGTTCGTCGCGGAGCAGGAAGTTGCGGTGGCGCAGGTACTTGCCGTCGTGCGTGACGAACGAATAGCAAGCGCTGTCCGCCAGCCCTTTGACGACCTTGAAGGTGGAGTCCTGGCGGGACTGCGAACTGGCCGGCGGGTCGAGCCTCACGTAGTCGCCGCTCACATGCCAGTAGCGGTCGGGGTAGTTCACCGACTGCACGGACCGGTGGGTGGCCGACGGTTTCGGATGGCTCGGCGAACTCGCGTGCGGTTCGGGCGCCTTGGAGGGCTTGCTGCCGCCGGCGGCCGAGTCGTGCGGACCGGGCGAGGGGGACGTGCTGGTCCGCGCGGACGACGGGCCGCTCCTGCCGGCGCGTGTCGTGACGCCGTTCTTGGACGGGGTGGCGAAGGAGATCAGGCCGGGCGGCGTCTCGGCGACGGTCGACGACGGGATCCCGGACGCCTGTGACGGGCGGTCGGAGTCCCTGTCCATCACGGTTATCGCCGTGGCGCACGCGACGATCGTCGACAGCGCCAGTGCGCCGGCCAGCCAGAGTCTTCGGGTTCCCGGGGCTCGGGAGGTGTCAGGGACCCAGCCGTTCTCCCAGGGCTGGTTCCGGGGCGGCTCGGGGGTGGTTTCTGGCATGCGCAGTTCCTCCAGCGGCGCCCGAGGCGGCGGCCGGGGATGAGGTGAAGGTGACGTAAGTGAGCGGTGAAACCTTAGTGGAGCGGAGAGATCGCGGGGAGTCGTTTAAGTGAGCGATTTCCATGAAAGTTGAACCTCCTCATCCGGAATGCAGGGCTACGCATCCTCCCGCACCGGCGTGCTGTTGCGTACGGTCGTACACATCATTGTGTACACTCGTACACATGGCATTCCTGATGCTCCTCGCGGCCATCGCCGCCGAGGTGGGCGGCACCACCGCCATGAAGTTCAGCCACGGCTTCAGCCGGCTGTGGCCCTCCGTGCTCACGGTCGTGGGCTACGGCATCTCCTTCGCGCTGCTCGCCCAGACCCTCAAGACCATGTCGGTCGGCACGGCCTACGCGATCTGGTCCGGCCTCGGCACCGCTGCGATCGTGGCGATCGGGATGCTCTTCCTCGGCGAGGGGATGACCGTCCCCAAGGCTGTCGGGATCGCGCTGATCATCGTGGGGGTCGTGGTGCTCAACCTCGGAGGCGCGCACTGATGCCCCGGCGCTACGACCCCGACCGACGGCAGCGGATCATCGACGCGGCGATCCGCGTGGTGGGCGAGAAGGGCCTGGCCGGGCTGAGCCACCGCTCGGTCGCCGCCGAGGCGGACGTCCCGCTCGGTTCGACGACGTACCACTTCAAGACCCTCGACGAGCTGATGGTCGCCGCGCTGCGACAGGCGAACGAGGGCTTCGTCAAGGTGGTCGTCTCGCGCGGCGGCCTGGAGGACGCCGGCGCCGATCTGGCCACCGAACTCGCGGGCCTGATGGGCGAATGGCTCGCCGGCGACCGCACCGGCGTCGAGCTGGAGTGCGAGCTCTACCTGGCCGCCCTGCGCCGGCCCGCCCTGCGCCCGATTGCGGCCGAGTGGGCCGCGGACCTCGCCGACCGCCTCGCCCGCCGCACCGACCCGCTCACGGCGCGGGCGCTGGTCGCGTTGCTCGACGGGATCTGCCTGCAGGTGCTGCTCACCGGGATGCCGTACGACGAGGAGTACGCGCGTGAGGTGCTGGCGCGGGTCATTCCCTGACCCCGGTCCCGGGCCGGGCGGTGCTTCCCTCGCGCCGTCTTGTGAGCGGACCACCGTCTTTGCGGCCGACGACTCCCCCACGCTCGAAGGCGCACGGGGGAGAGCGGGGGGCCCGCGCGGTGCCCACCGGACGTGCCGCCCGGTACCTGAGACGCACCCGCCACTGGTTGGCCTGCGCGGGCCCCGGCCGGTTAGGTTGCCCTCATGACCGACACGACTGCTCCTCGCACCACCGGCGCCGTGGCCGCCGGCCTCGCCACGATCGCCGCCGACGGCACTGTTCTGGACACCTGGTTCCCCGCGCCCGTGCTCGCCGAAGAGCCCGGCCCGTCCGGCACCGAGCGGCTGTCCGCGGAGAAGGCCGTGGAGCTGCTCGGCGAGGGCGCGGCGAAGGCGATCGGTCCGGACGCGCGCCGGGGCGTCGAGGTGGTCGCGGTCCGCACGGTCATCGCCTCGCTCGACGAGAAGCCCATCGACACGCACGACGCCTACCTGCGGCTGCACCTGCTCTCGCACCGCCTGGTCCAGCCGCACGGCCAGAGCCTCGACGGCATCTTCGGCCTCCTCCCGAACGTCGCCTGGACCTCGCTCGGCCCGGTCGCCGTCGACGAGATCGAGAAGGTGCGGCTCAACGCGCGCGCCGAGGGCCTGCACCTCCAGGTGACCTCGGTCGACAAGTTCCCGCGCATGACGGACTACGTCGCCCCCAAGGGCGTCCGCATCGCCGACGCCGACCGGGTGCGGCTCGGTGCGCACCTCGCCGCGGGCACCACCGTGATGCACGAGGGCTTCGTCAACTTCAACGCCGGCACGCTCGGCACGTCGATGGTCGAGGGCCGCATCTCCGCGGGTGTCGTGATCGGCGACGGCTCCGACATCGGCGGCGGCGCCTCCACCATGGGCACGCTCTCCGGCGGCGGCAACGTCCGCATCACCATCGGCGAGCGCTGCCTGATCGGCGCCGAGGCGGGCGTCGGCATCGCGCTCGGCGACGAGTGTGTCGTCGAGGCCGGGCTGTACGTCACCGCGGGCACCCGTGTGACCATGCCCGACGGGCAGATCGTCAAGGCCCGCGAGCTCTCCGGCGCCTCCAACATCCTCTTCCGCCGCAACTCGGTCACCGGCACGGTCGAGGCCCGCCCGAACAACGCGGTCTGGGGCGGTCTGAACGAGATCCTGCACAGCCACAACTGAGCGGTACGACAGCTCGGGCGCCCTTCCACCGGCGGGCGGGAGGGCGCTTCGTCATGTCCGCAGCGCCGCCGCGAACTCCGCGAGTGCCGTGAAGTCGTCCTCCCGCAGGCCGAGCCGCGGGTTGACGTGGTGCAGGAGGGCGGGGCCCGGATGGTGGGCGCGCACGTACTCCTCGTCCGCCTGGCTCTGCTCGTCGTCCACCCAGGCGAACGGGCGGCCCTCGGCGTACGCCACGATCGCCTCCGTCTTCCAGTGCACCCCGTCGGGCCGGAGTGCGAACAGGCCCGCGCCGAAGTCGACGTACGGCAGCTCGGGCAGGCCGATGACCGGGGCGATCCAGCGGTTGGCGGCGTCCATCCAGGTCGTGGCCCAGCAGAGGTCGTAGTCCAGGGAGAGGAGCGCCGGGCCGTGGGACGGGTTCAGCCAGACCCGCAGGGGCCGGCCAGGATGCAGGGCCACCCGGATCGTCGTACAGCCCTCGGGGCGTCGTTCCGGCTGTGCGGCCCACGGGTTGAGCGGGCCGTCGACGTCGAGGAACAGCAGGGGGCGGCTCACAACAACAACGTACGGAAAATTTCTTCGTCCGGCAGGCATAGCGGCGGACGGCGAGACGCGTCACAAGGGACACAGGGGCGGGCACAGAGGCAGCCGCCGGGGAAGAGAAGGTGACGATGGATGCCGAAGGGCTGGACAGCTTCCGCGCGTTCGTGGACAGCAGGTCGTCGGCTCTGCTGAAGACGGCCGTGCTGCTCTGCGGGGGAGATCAGCACGCCGGCGAGGACCTGCTGCAGAACGCGCTCGTCAAGGCGGCGGGGAAATGGCAGCGGATCGACGAGCCCGAAGCGTACGTACGCCGGATCCTGTACCGCCAGCAGGTCAGCCGCTGGCGGCTGAAGTGGCGCAGACGGGAGGTCAGCGTCGCCGAACCGCCCGAAGGGGACGGGCAGTCGACGCACTCGGGTGACACGGCCGCCGCGGCCGAACTGCGCGTCGTGATGCGGGAGGCGCTCGCCCGGCTCACCGCCCGTCAGCGCACCGTACTGGTGCTGCGCTACTTCGAGGACCTGCCGGAGGCCGATGTGGCCCGCCTGCTGGGCTGCTCCGTCGGCACCGTACGGTCCACCACCCACCGCTCCCTCGCCCGACTGCGCGCCTTGTCGCCGGAGCTCGCCGCCCTCGGCCCGGCGGACGCCGAACAGCCGCCGTCCCGTGACTACTCGCCCGTGGAGGTGCGTCCGTGAACGTCGACGAACTCGTGCGCGACGCCCTGCGTGAGCAGGCCGCCGGACAGCACCCGGCAGCAGCGGGGTTCGCCGACCGTGTCCTGGCCGTCCGACGGCGCCGCCGTACCCGCAGGATCACGGCCGCCGCCCTGGCCACCGCGGCCGTGGTCGCCGTCGGGGTGGCGGTTCCGCTGCTGGACTCCGGCAAGAAGGACGTACGGCCCTCGGACGTCGTGGAACAGAACAGGACCAGGGCCCACCCCGACCAGTCGCCCCCGCGCGATCTGATCTCGGCCGGGGGGACGTCCCTGGCCGCGTACTACATCACGCAGACCGTCAGGCAGACCAAGGACACCGCCGTCAACCGGCGGACCTACTACCTGCTGAACCCGAAGACCGGCAGGTACGAGAAGGCCCCCGAGTGGTCCTGGGTCGCCGTCGCGCCGGGCCTGAAGACCGCCGCCGTCCTGGAGCAGGACCTGCCCGCCTCGCGCATCGGCCTGCTCGACCTGGCATCCGGCGAGGTGAAGCGGTGGATCCAGATCGACCACGGGGCCGGCGGGCTCGCCTTCTCCCGGGACGGCCGGCAGCTCGTGGCGACGACCTACAGCGAGAACCCGGACCTCCAGCCCATCCCCAAGAAGCTGAAGGGGGGCGGCGAAGTGACCGTGGAGACGGGTTCGCACCGCACCGGCTTCTACGTCATCGACGTGGCGTCCGGCAAGGCGCGCTGGAGCCGGGTCGACGCGGGCGGCGGTCGCGGTTTTCCCGGCATGGTCAACTCCCGCCAGGACTTCGCCCTCACCGACGACGGCCGGTACGTCTGGGCCGGTAACCCCGACGGTGAGATCGGCAAGGAGTTCTGGGAGCTCACGGGCAAGAAGGTCTCCGTACCGCCGGGCTACAAGTACCTGGAGTGGTACGTCGACGCCGGGATGTCGCCGAACGGCAAGCTGGTCGCCGGGGACTTCGCCGGCGAGGGGTGGAAGACCGCGTCCTGGATCGTCGACGCCTACACCGGCAAGAAGACCAAGGTGCGCGGACAGCAGCTGCTGGCCTGGGTCGGCAACAACCGGCTCATCGCCTGGGACATCGACAAGGACGTCAGGAACGAGTTCCACAACCGGCTGGTGCTGGTCACCATCGGCAGCAACAAGGAGGTGCCGCTGAGCGGTTTCCGCCAGGGCAACGACGGTGCCGCAGGACGCTGGGAGCCGCTGTTCGCCCAGCCCTGATCAGCCGGCCGTGAGCTCCTCGTAGGCCGCCAGCAGCCCGTCGACCGTCTCGCGGCCGGCGGGCCGCAGCGGGGCACGGACGGTTCCCGCCGGCAGGCCGAGCTCGTTGAGGAGCGCCTTCGTGGTGACGGTGCCGGGCAGACCGGCCGACATCATCAACTCGATGAGCGGTGTGGCGCGTTGCTGGAGGCGGGCGGACACGGGGGTGTCGCCCGCCTCGAACGCGTCGATGACCGCGCGGAGTTGCTCCGGAACCACGTTCGCGACCGTGCTGATGTAGCCCGCGCCGCCCACCGCGTACAGGGCGAGGTTGTGCTCGTCGCAGCCCGCGTAGTACGCCAACTCCGTGCGGGCCAGCACCTTCTGGGCGGCGAGGAAGTCGTAGGAGCAGTCCTTCACCGCCACGATCCGGGGGTGCTCGGCGAGCCGGATCATCGTGTCGGACTCGATGCGGGTTCCGGTGCGGCCCGGGATGTCGTACAGCACGACCGGCAGCCCGGACGCGTCCGCGACCGTTTGGAAGTGCTCCTCCAGCGCGTCCTGCGGGGGCCTGCTGTAGTACGGACTGACCACCAGCACGCCGTCCGCGCCCGCCTTTTCGGCCTCCCGGGCGAGCTCCACGGTGTGCCGGGTGTCGAAGGTGCCCACACCCGCCACGACCGACGCCCGGCCGCCCACCGCCTCCCGCACCGCCTCGACCAGTGCCGCCTTCTCGGCGTCCGTGGTGGTCGGCGACTCGCCCGTCGTACCGGAGAGCACCAGACCCTCGCACCCGCGGGAGACCAGGCGGTCGGCGAGCCGCTGCGCCCCGTCGAGATCGAGCGCGCCCTCCTCGGTGAAGGGGGTGATCATCGCGCAGAGGGCACGGCCGAAGGGGGCGGGGGCGTCAGGTGTCATGTTCTCAGTCTCGGCGGGCCGACAGTGAAGCTCCACTTAATTCTCCTACGAGATATTGCTAAGCGTTGCTGTGGTGCGGCCGGTGAGGCGCCCTGCCCCTCCAGGCCCTATGTCCATTTCGCCCGCCATGGGTCAGCATGGTCGTGACGGTCATCGGCATCGGCCCATGGAGGCGTCATGAAGCTCGGCAAGGCACTGGCCACCGGAGTCGCGGAGGAACAGCCGCAGACCCATGAGGAAGAGCTCGAACTGCCCGAGGAGACCCAGGACGTCGAGGCGTCCGCGCGCGAAGAGGTTCCGGCGGCCCGATGAGACTGCGGCTTCCGGAGGAACGCCCGACGGAGCCGCCGACCGGATACAAGATCGCCCACCCGGTGCTGTCCCAGGACGGCACCCGGGCCGGGTTCACCGGTGTGTCGCTGGGCGGCGCGCTGCCGTACGGAGTCCTGGCCGACGCGTCCTGCGTCTACGGACTGCGCCACCGGGCACCGCACCGCCGCTGCGACTGCGGCTTCCACTGCGTGCACGACCGCGCGGCGGCCGAGGCGCTGCTGTGCACGGCCGAGCACCGGGCGGCCGTCCTGCTGGAGGTCTGGGTCCTCGGCCGCTACATCCGCTTCGAGCGAGGCTTCCGCTACGCCCGTCAGCGGGTGCGGACCGCCACGGTCGGCCCCTGCGTGTGCGGCGCGGTCGCCACCGCCCTGGCCGACGCGGGCTGGGGACGGCCGGGCTGGCGCGCGCTGGCCCCCTCCTGCGCGGGCTGCGTCCGCGGCCGAACATCCGTCTCGCTCGCCTCCTTCGCGCGGCTGGCCGGGGAGGGGCTGCGGGTGGTGGCGGGCAGCGGCGCCGCAGCCGACCTCGCGGTGCCCGAGGGGCTCGGGGTGCCCGAACTCGTCGCCGAGGCAGCCCTGTTGCAGGCCCGCCTCGACTGGTTCCAGACCCAGCTCGGCCGGCTCGGCGAGCGCGGGCCGGGCGGTGACCGGCAGGGGTAGCGGAGGTCGGCAGGGGGTACCCGGAGTTTTCCGAACGGAGGAAGCCGAGAGGAACGCGAGAGGAGGCGACCCCGTGACCGGGACCATGCACCCCCAGCCGGTGCGCGACGGGCACCGCTCGGTGGGCGAGCTCGTCGGACAGGCCACTGAACAGCTTTCCCGGCTCGTACGACAGGAAGTGGCCCTCGCCAAGGAGGAGTTGTCCGCCAAGGGCCGGCGCGCCGGGCGCGGCGGCGGACTGCTCGGCGCCGCGGGCGCGTTCGCCTACGCCGGCCTGCTCGCCCTGGCCGGCACGGGCGTAGCCGCCCTTTCGCTGGTGCTGTCGGTCTGGGCTGCGGCGCTCATCGTGACCGCCGTGCTCTTCGTGATCGCGGCCGTGCTGGCCGTGACCGGTCGCGCCCAGCTGCGCCGCGCCGCACCGCCGACGCCCGAGGAGACCCTCGGCAGCGTCCGGGCCGATGTCGAAGAGATCAAGGAAAGGGCGCACCGATGACGGACAGGACAGGGCCTTCCGGCGCCAAGGGGCCCGATGAGCTGAGGCGGCAGATCGAGCAGACGCGCAGCCAACTCGGCGAAACAGTGGAGGAGTTGGCGGAGAAGATGGATGTGAAGGGACGCGCGCGGGCCCGGGCGGCCGACCTGAAGGACAAGGCCGGCGCCATGACCGTGCAACTGCGCAGCACGGCCGCGCACGCCGGCCATGCGGTCCAGGACCGGGCCGCGCAGACCGGCCACAAGGTGCACGACAAGGCCGCGCAGACCGGCCACACGGTGCACGACAGGGCCACGCGGGCAGGACATCAGGTGCACGACAGGGCCACGCAGGCGGGCCACCAGGTGCAGGACAGGGCCACCCGGACCGGACACACGCTGGAGCACCGGGCGGAACACGACATGCCCTGGCCCGCCGGCCCCGTCGTCAGGGCGGCGGTACGGCATCCGCGGCCCGCGCTGGCCATCGGAGCGGCGCTGGTCTTTGTCGTGGTGGTGGGCTGGAGGTACCCCAAGCGGTAACAGGACCACCGTCCTGCCACGTGCCCTGACACCGTCCCACCGAAAATCTCAGTCTTCTGGACAAAAAAAGTTTTCGGTGGGACGGTGGACGCATGCTGGACGTGACCGTCATCGAGGACCCCGAGGCCGCCGCCGTCTCCCTGGACCCCGTCAGGGCCAGGCTGCTCGCCGAGCTCGCGGCCGGACCCGCGTCGGCGGCGATGCTGGCCGGCCGCATCGGCCTGCCGCGGCAGAAGGTGAACTACCACCTCAAGGCGCTGGAGCGGCACGGCCTGGTCGAGCTGGCCGGGGAGCGCCGCAAGGGCAATGTCACCGAGCGGCTGATGCAGGCCACCGCGGCCTCGTACGTCATCTCGCCGCTCGCGCTCGCCGCCGTACAGCCGGACCCGGACCGTTTCCGGGACCAGCTGTCCGCGCGGTGGCTGCTGGCGCTCGGTGCCCGGCTCGTGCGGGACGTCGGCTCGCTCATCACCGGTGCCGCGAAGGCCCGCAAACGGCTGGCCACGTATGCGCTCGACGGTGAGGTGCGCTTCGCCTCCGCCGCCGAACGAGCCGCGTTCGTCCAGGAGTTGACGGCGGGCGTCACCACGTTGATCCGCAAGTACGACGCGCCGGACGCCGAGGGCGGGCGCGACCACCGGATCGTCGTGGCCGTCCATCCCACCCTCAAGGCAACCGAGCAGGACTAGGCAGGAGCCCACGATGTCAAAGGAATTCGAGATCGCGCGCGAGTTCGAGGTCGACGCCACTCCGGAGGAGGTGTGGGAGGCGATCACCACCGGCACCGGGGGGTACCTGTGGCCGATGGAGCCGCCCGAGCCCCGGGTCGGCGGCAAGGGGCCCTTCGGGTCCGAGGTCACCGCCTGGGACCCGCCACACCGCTACAGCAACCGCGTCGGGGACGTCGAGGGCATCTCCGAGCAGACCCTCAACCAGCTCGACTACACGATCGAGCCCCGCGACGAGGGGCGCCGGGCCTGGGTGCGGTACGTGCACAGCGGCATCTTCGTCGACGACTGGGACAACCAGTACGACGGCGCCGCCAAGCACACCGACTTCTATCTGCACACCCTGCGCGAGTACCTGGTCCACTTCGCGCCCAGGCCGGCCGCCTTCGCCACCTTCGACGGGCCCGAGGCCTCGAAGGGCGCCGACGCCCTCGCCGTCGTCGGGCGGGCGCTCGGTGTCGGCGAGGACGTGACCGCCGGCACCCGGGTGACGGTCCGGGGGCCCGACGAGTTCGACGCCGTGGTCGACTTCCGCAACCCGTACTTCATCGGGCTGCGCACGGACCGCGGCCTCACCCGCTTCTTCGGGCGCAACCACTGGGGCCACCGGGTCGGCATCTCCCTGCACGACTTCACCCCGGGTGCCGACATCAAGGAGTGCGAGGCCGCCTGGCAGGACTGGCTGAACGGCGTGTTCAGCCAGTCCTGAGCGGGGCCGGGTCCGTTACGGGCGGAAGCGCAGCACCTGCGGGTCGTGGTCGCTGATCTGGTCGTTGAACTCCGAGTTGACGTGCACGCTGTCGTACGCGAAGTCACAGGACCGCCGGATCGACGGGCTGACCAGGATCTGGTCCAGGACCTGCTGGTTGCCCTGGTAGTCATAGGTGTAACGCTCGCTCTTCGGCAGCGACTTGATCGCCGACCAGAGCTCGCCGTCACCCTCCAGGATCTTGGCGGTGTCGGAGAACTCGAAGTCGTTCATGTCGCCGAGCGCGATGACGTCCGCGTTCTTCTGGGCGTCCAGGATGCTCTTGACGAACGCGTTGACCAGCATCGCCTGCGCGTGGCGCTGGGTCTCCGAGCTGCGTGTCGGGGGCTGGTACTGCGAGGTCAGCCCCTGGTCGCCGCCCTTGGAGTTCAGGTGGTTGGCGATCACGAAGACCGTGCGGCCGCGGAAGGTGAACTCGCCGGCCAGCGGCTTGCGGCTGGACTTCCAGGCCTCGTTCGCCGGGTCGATACGGCCGGGGGAGGCCGTCAGCTGCGCCTTGCCGTGCACCTTGGTGACGTCCACCGCGGTGGTGGAGTCGCCGCCCGCACGGTCGACGAAGGACACCCGCTCCGGGTTGAACAGGAACACCTGGCGGATGTTGCCGCCGGGCTCGCCGCCGTCCTGGTCGTTGACCGGGTTGATCGAGCGCCAGTCGTACTTGGGGCCGCCGGCCGCGACGATCGCGTCGATCAGCTTGTTCACCGTCTGGCTCGCGTCGACGACGCCGTCGTCCGTCGCGCCGTCGTTGTCCTGGATCTCCTCCAGGGACACGATGTCGGGCGACTGCAGGTTGTTCACGATCGCGGCGGCGTGCGCGTCGAAGGTCTTGTCGGACGGGTCGAGGTTCTCGACGTTGTACGTCGCGACCGCCAGCTCGCCGCGCGACTGCTTCTGCGTCGTCTCGCGCTGCAGACCGCCGCTCTTCAGCGTCCCCAACTGGCTCGCGACCAGGGTGTAGCCGCCGAACTGGTTGAAGTCCAGCGGTCCTGTCGTGGTGCCGGTCAGGGTGTCGCCGACGTTCGCCTTCGGGAAGTCGGCCGTCGCACCCAGCGACTGGATCTGCAGGCGTCCGGTGTTCTGCGACTCGTAGGAGCCGTACAGCGTGCCGCCGCTGGGCGTCCGGTGCTCGTGCGGCTTCACCGTGACCCACAGCTCGGAGTACGGGTCGGTGGCCGTGACCACGCGCGCGTCGGCGACCTGGACGTTCATGCCCTCCAGGGACTCGTAGTAGTCCAGGGCGTACGTCGACGGCTGCAGCGGCAGGCCGTTGATCGAGCCGTTCGCGGCGGTGTCGCCCGCCGGGGTGTAGAGCGCGGGCACCGACTTCGCGTCGATCACCGTCGGGGCCGGGACCGCGTTGCCGGTGGAGACGGTGGTGATCGTCGGCTTGGTGATCTCGGTGACCGACTGGTTGCCGGACGAGGCGCCGCCCGGGACGTACTCGGAGACCGTGCCGGTGACCGTGACGGAGTCGCCGACGGCGGCCTTCGGGGTGGAGCTGGTGAAGACGAACACGCCCTCACTGGTGGCCGGGTTGTCGTCCGGGTTCGGATCCTGGATCCAGAAGCCTCTGGAGGAGCCGTAGGTGCGCACAGCGGTGACAATTCCGGCCACGTCGGTGACCTTCTGGCCCGCGTACGGAGAAATGCGCGTACTGCCCTGGATGTCATGGATGCGCACGGTGTCGGCATGCGCGGGCGAGGTCAGGGCTACGGCGGACGCCGCGGAACAGACGGCGGCGACGGTGAGCGCGGCGAGACGCGCGGAAGACTTGCTCGGCAACGGGATCCCTCCGGGGACATGCGTGGGTGCCGGGACGAGGGTGGTGCGTGGGACGGTCCGAGGCCGCGACCTGTGGGGCGGTGGCGACGCGCGTAGAAAATACAGTGAACATGTGTCCGCTTCGTTTCTACGCGCGTCAATCTCCTGCGTACTCACGCCAGTTGTCAAGGTTTCGGCCATGTACGGACGGGGGCCGGGAGATGAACCGGGCGGCATGGGTGGAAATCCGTCTAGGCTGAGCGTTTGAGTGGTACGACACGCCCGAGGAGATCCAGCCGATGTCAGACAGCTCCCCCCTGCCGCCGGTGCGGCTGCACCCCGAAGCGGAGCTGGCGCGGGACGCGTTGGCCACACCGCTGCTCTCGCGGGCCGCGCGGCTGGCCCGCTGGGCCGGGCCGGACACCCGGATCGACGCCGGGGGCGGGCTCGTCGAGGAACAGCTGCCGGCCGCCGCCGAGCTGCTCGGGCTGAGCGGGGACGACGCGGCGGCCCTCGCGAGCGAGGCCTGGCGGGTCGCCGTGGACACCGGGCTCGTCGAGATCGTCGACTCCGAGGACTCCGAGGACTCCGAGGACGAGGACGGGGGCACCGTCACCGCCGGGCAGGACCTGGCACTGCTCACCCAGGGCTCACCGCACGAGGTGCTGACCGTGTGGCAGGAGGCACTGGAGACGGTGCTCGCCGACGCCAGTGTCCCCGACCTGGACGACCTGGAAGGCGCCCTCGACGAGACCGGCGAGATCGACTTCTCCCGGCTGGAGTGGGACCCCGAGGCGGAGGCCGAGTTCCTCGACGGCGTCCTCGGCAACCTGTACCTGCTCACCGTCAGCGAGGACGGCCCCGGCGACGGACCCGTCCCCCTCCCGGCGCTCGCCGCGTCGATGATCGTGCCCAGCGACATGGGGGAGCCCACCAACGACGTCCTGGAGCAGGTCTCCGACGCGATGATGCGGCTCGACGACCAGTTCCGCATGCTGGAGCCGGTGGGCCTCGTCGAGTACCAGCCCGTCGACGAGGCCCTGATGGCGGAGCCCGACGACACTGCCGCCGAACCCGCCGCCCGGGCCGACGACACCGACGTCTCGCGCTACGGCATGGTGCGGCTGACCCCGCTCGGCCTGTACGGGCTGCGGGCACGGCTGCTGGAAGCCGGGCTCACCGCGCCCGCCGTCGGCGACCTCGTGGACAAGGGCGCCGACGCGCTGCTCGACGGCACCGCCGCCTTCCCCCAGGCCGCCGCGCAGGCCGAGACCGAACAGTGGCTGGCCCGCCGCGAACCCCTCGCCGCCGCGCGGGAGTTGCTGGCGGCGGCCCGCGGTGCGGACGCGGGCGCGCCGCTGCGCCGGCTGCGCTGCCAGCAGGCGCTGTCCCTCGTCGGCGCCGAGGCCGAACCCGCACTGCGCGAAGTCCTCGACGACCCGGAGCTGGGCGGACTCGCCCGGGTCTGGCTGACCGAGCACGGCGCCCCGGACGTGCCGGCCCCGTCCGAGGCGATGATCTTCTGGCTCACCATCGACACCGTCGCCGCCCAGCTGGCCGCCGAGGGCAACTCCGAGGAACTGCGGGCGCTGGTACAGGGCCTGGCCGCCCAGCACGGCGGCTTCTTCGCGGCGGCCTGGCGGGTCGACCACCCCGCCACGGCGGACGTACTGGAGGCCATGGGGCGCCTGCACCCGGACAAGCGGATCGCCAAGGAGGCGCGGAAGGCGGCCTTCAAGGCGCGGTCGCAGCAGGGGGGTTGAGCCAGACCCTCGACGGGCCGTGCCGCTGGGCGGCTCCGCCGCGGGACGCGATCGCCGCCGACCGTTCCGCGGGCCCCTCCCTGCGGGCATTCATCCGACCCATGACCCGGGCACAAGGTCCTTTTGAGTTCCGTGGTCCGCACTGGACGGATTCATGGAAGTGGGCCCGTGGGTGTCGCCCGGCGTTCAACTCCCGTTCAGGCGCGGGCGAAACGGTGGCGCCGACCCGAGGTCCGCCACCCTCCACGGCACGCCCACCGTCACAGGAGACACCATGTCGCTCACCCGCAGGGACTTCGCCAGAAAATCCGCGATCACCGGTGCAGGTGTCGCACTGGCGGGCAGCGTCGGCGCCCTGGCCACCGCCCCGAACGCCCTGGCGTCCACGGACACCGACGAGGCGGGCGAGGAGTCGGCCGGCGCCCACCACGGCGTCGGCTACGGACCACTGGTCCCCGACCCGGACGGCATCCTCGCCCTCCCCGCCGGCTTCAAGTACCGGATCATCACGTACAGCGGCAGGACCAAGCTGGAGTCCGGCGAGTTCACCCCCTCCAACCACGACGGCACCTCCACCTTCGCCGGCCCCCGCGGCACCACCCTCCTCGTCAACAACCACGAGCTGAAGGGCCCGCGCGCCAACTGGCCGCACCCCGTCCCGCTCACCGAGGGCCTCGTCTACGACCCCGCCGCATCCGGCGGCTGCACGGTCGTCGAGGTGCGCCGCGACCATGTCGCCGAGTGGGTCGGCATCGCCGGCACCTCCACCAACTGCGCGGGCGGCAACACCCCTTGGGGCACCTGGCTCACCTGCGAGGAGACCGAGGACAAGGCCGGCGCCAACGGCATGACCAAGGACCACGGCTACGTCTTCGAGGTCGACCCCTCCGACCGCCGCGCCAACCGCGACCCCAAGCCCATCAAGGCGCTGGGCCGCTACGCCCACGAAGCGGTCGTCGTCGACCCGAAGCGCGGCCACCTCTACCTCACCGAGGACGCGGCGACCCCCAACGGCCTCCTCTACCGCTGGACCCCGCCGGAGGGCTTCTGCCACGGCCGCGGCAAGCTGCGCACCCTCGCCGACGACGCCGGTGTCCTCCAGGCCTTCAAGTGCTTCGACTCCGGCGGCCAGTTCGTCGACGACCTCTCCCGCGCCACGAAGATCGGCACGGTCTACGGCGTCGACTGGGTGGACGTCCCCGACCGCGACGCGCGGACGACCTCCGTCCGCAAGCAGTTCACCACCGGCCAGGTCACCCGCGCCCGCAAGCTGGAGGGCATGTGGTGGGGCGACGGCGGCGCCTACATCGTCTCCTCCTACGCCCGTGACGAGAGCCCCGTGCAGCACGACGGCGCCGTCTGGTTCTACGATCCCAAGCGCCGCACCCTGACCCTGAAGGTCCTGCTGGGCGTCAACCCCGACCCCTCCGTGGACGGCAACTTCGACGGCCCGGACAACATCACCGTCTCCCCGTACGGCGGCCTGGTCATCGCGGAGGACGGCGAGGGCCTCCAGCACCTGTTCGGCGCGACCGACAGCGGCCGCACGTACCCGATCGCCCGCAACGAACTGAACATCGGCACCGAAGAGAAGCCCGAATACAGCGAGTTCACCGGCGTCACCTTCTCACCCGACGGCAGCACGCTGTTCGCCAACATCCAGGAGCCCGGGATCATGCTGGCGATCACCGGACCTTGGAAGCGCCAGAAGCGCGGTTAATTAATTCGCTCGCTCCGCCCGCGGCACGCCTCCTACAGTGATGAACGTCCAGGTGCGAAGGCAGGACCTACTTCCACTGATAATGGGGCGGCCGCGGGTTCGAGTCCCGCCACCGGTACAACGCGCCGGTGTAGCTCAGGGGTTGGAGCACCTACGTCGGTTCCGCCGGCCTTGAACTCTGGACACCACAACTTCATTGCACCTCCCGGTGCGAATCATTTGATCTCGGGGAGGCGCAGCTCAAGGTGGGTGCCCGGTGCGCAGGCAGCGGATACTTCAGGGGACTGGTGGGGGAAAACCCTCGTGCGGGTTCGAATCCCGTCATCGACCCGGGGTCGGTGTGGCGGAACGGAAGACGCGCCAGTTGACAAGCACCGCAGTCGAATTCGACCTCGGACGCCCTCCTTTTGCTGCGCCTCCCTCCGAACGAAACCGAATTCGGGGGAATTCACCATGGCACGATTCAACACCAAGGCGGCGCGGGCGCAGCCCACTTCGCGCGTCACCTCCACGGGCCGCGTGCTCCGTTCGTACGAGGGCGGCCGCGGCCGTGAGCGGGATCCGCGCTCCGAGCTTTTTCTGCTCGCCGTTGCCAACTTCGTGTCGCAGCAGACCTTCTACGAGTCCGGCGCCGACCGTGACGACCGCTTCGCGCGCCTCGTCCGGCGCCTCGCCGTGGAGGACCCGACCTGGACCGCCGGCCTGCTCGGCTGGCTGCGCGGCGAGGGCAACATCCGTACGGCCGCGCTCGTCGGCGCCGCCGAGTACGTGAAGGCACGCCTCGACGCGGGCGCCACCGACGGCCCCTCGAACCGCCAGGTCATCGCCTCCGTACTGCAGCGCCCCGACGAGCCCGGCGAACTGCTCGCGTACTGGACCGCGACGTACGGCCGCAGCGTCCCCAAGCCCGTCAAGCGGGGGATCGCGGACGCCGTGCGCCGCCTCTACAGCGGCAAGTCGCTGCTGAAGTACGACACCGCCTCCAAGGGCTACCGCTTCGGCGACATCCTCAACCTGGTGCACGCCGCGCCCGACCCGGACAAGCCGTGGCAGGGCGAGCTGTTCCAGTACGCCCTCGACCGCCGGCACAACCCGGACACCGCGGTGCCGCCGACGTCGAACCGCGTACTGACCGCGCACCGCGAGCTGATGGCGGTGCCGGTGGCCGAGCGGCGCGCGGTCGTGACCTCGCGCCGCGGAGCGGAGCGGCTAGCGGCGGCCGGAATGACCTGGGAGGCGCTGGCAGGGTGGCTCCAGGGCCCGATGGACAGGGCGGCCTGGGAGGCCGTGATCCCGTCCATGGGGGTCATGGGGCTCGTGAGGAACCTGCGGAACTTCGACCAGGCCGGCGTGTCCGACAAGGTCGCGGCCCAGGTGGCGGCACGCATCAGCGACCCGGCGGAGGTCGCGCGCTCGCGGCAGTTCCCCTTCCGGTACCTCGCCGCGTACCAGCACGCGCCCTCGCTGCGCTGGTCGTACCCGCTGGAGCAGGCGCTCGGCCACTCGCTGGCCAATGTGCCCGCCCTGCCGGGCCGGACGCTGGTGCTCGTCGACCGTTCCGGCTCGATGTGGGCGCCGCTGTCGGACCGCTCGGAGCTCAACCGGGCCGACGCGGCGGCGATCTTCGGCACGGCGCTCGCACTGCGGGCGCAGGACGCCGACCTCGTCGAGTTCGGCACCACCAGCCGACGGCTGTCGTTCGACGAGGGCGAGTCGGTGCTGAAGATCCTCGGCCGCTTCGGCGACCTGGGCGGCACCGACACCACCTCGGCCGTCCGCGCGCACTACCGCGGGCAGGACCGGGTGCTGATCGTCACCGACGAGCAGTACACCTACAGCCACCACGGCGACCCGACCGAGCAGGTCCCGGCGAACGTACCGGTCTACACCTGGAACCTCGCCGGGTACCGCGCGGGCCACGGCCCGTCGGGCAAGGCGAACCGGCACACCTTCGGGGGCCTTTCGGACGCGGCTTTCCGCATGGTGCCGCTGCTTGAGGCGGCACAGAGCGCCGACTGGCCCTGGGCGGCCTGAGCCGCACGGTCGTGGCCCGCACTTCTACGAGGTGCGGGCCACACCCTTGTCCGCGCCCAGGACTGACATCTAACATTTCAATTCGTGGAGGCCATACGACCCGTCGAGCGCACCCTCCTCAGGGACCGCGCCTACGCATCCATCCGGGACGCCATCGTGGCCGGGGAGCTCGAGCCCGGCGCCGTGGTGCGGGACGCCGAGCTCGCCGAGCGGCTCGGGCTGTCCCGGGCGCCGGTACGGCAGGCCTTCTCCCGGCTGGTGGACGAGGGGCTGCTGGAGAGCAAGCCGCAGAGCTATACGCGGGTCACCCCGGTCGTCACGGCCGAGGTGCGGGACGCCGCCGCCGTGGTCGGCGCCATGCACGAGCTGGCCACGCGGGTCGCCGTGCCCCGGCTGTTCGCCGCGGACGTCCAGGCGATGCGTGCGGCCAACGAGCGGTTCGCCGCGGCCGTCGGCTCGGGGGACGTCGACGGTGCTCTGCGCGCCGACGACGAACTCCACGACGTGCTCGTGCGCGTCGCCGGCAACCAGGCGGCTGCCGCCACCATTGCCCGCTACACCCCCCTCATCCGCCGATTGGAGCGACGCCGCTTCGGCGAGAGCACCTGCCGCTCGGCCGGCCTGCACGAGCAGCTGATCGACGCCTGCGCGGACGGCAATGTGGCTGAGGCGGTCCGCGTCACCGCGGAGATCTGGCGCACCCTCGCCGACGACCTCGCCGACGGCGACTGATCCCGACCCCGGGAGGACCCATGTCCCTTTCCTCGTACGAGCGTTACCCGCTCCTCTTCGGCCCTTCGCCGGTGCACCCGCTGGAGCGCCTGACCGCACACCTCGGCGGCGCCTCCCTGTGGGCCAAGCGCGAGGACTGCAACTCCGGTGTCGCCTACGGCGGCAACAAGACCCGCAAGCTGGAGTACCTGGTCGCCGACGCGCTCGCCAAGGGCTGCGACACGCTCGTGTCCATCGGCGGCGTCCAGTCCAACCACACCCGCCAGGTCGCCGCCTGCGCCGCCCGCGCCGGGCTCAAGTGCGTGCTGGTGCAGGAGAGCTGGGTGGAGTGGCCGGACTCCGTGTACGACAAGGTGGGCAACATCCTGATCAGCCGGCTCGCCGGGGCGGACGTACGGCTGGTGCGGGCCGGGTTCGGGATCGGGTTCAAAGAGAGCTGGGAGCAGGCGCTCAGGGAGGTCGAGGAGTCGGGCGGGAAGCCGTACGCCATCCCGGCCGGGGCCTCCGACCACCCGCTCGGCGGCCTCGGCTTCGCAGGATGGGCGTACGAAGTCGCTGAGCAGGAGCGGGAGCTGGGGATCTTCTTCGACACGGTGGTGGTGTGTTCCGTCACCGGGTCGACCCAGGCCGGCATGGTCGCCGGGTTCGCCGCCCTGGAGGAGGCCGGCGGACGGCCCCGACGCGTGCTCGGCATCGACGCCTCGGCCAAGCCCGCCGCCACCCGGGAGCAGATCGCCCGGATCGCCCGGAACACCGGCCGACTCATCGGTGTGGAGCGGGAGTTGACCGAGACGGACGTCGAGCTGGACGAGCGGTACCACGCGGGCGTCTACGGCATCCCCGACGAGACCACCCTGGCCGCGATGCGCCTCGCGGCCCGCACCGAGGGGATGGTCACCGACCCCGTGTACGAGGGGAAGTCGATGGCGGGGATGGTGGACCTGGTCGAGCGGGGGGAGATCAGCCGGGACTCGACCGTGCTCTACGCACACCTGGGCGGGCAGCCCGCCCTCAACGCGTACAGCGCCCTGTTCTAAGCGGCTTCACGCCGGGCGACTTCCCGCTTCTGCCCTGTGATCACGAACGCCGACACCAGCAGGGCGGTGAGCGCGATCAGTGCGCCGACGCCGAACGCGCGCGCCGACCCTTCCGTGAGGATCTCGGCCGGGGTGCCCGAGGCATGCCGGGTCGCCGTGCCGAACACGGTGACCAGGACGGACAGTCCGAGGGTGCCGCCGAGCCACTGCAGGGTCTGGAGGAGACCGGAGGCGGCGCCCGCCTCGCGCGGCTCGATACGGGCGAGGATCGTCGCGTTGAGCGGCATGAAGCTCAGGCCGACACCGACGCCCATCAGCAGCAGCGGGCCGAGCAGACCGGACGGGTAGCCCTCGCCGGGTTCGAGCCGCCACAGCCAGGCGGCCGCGGCGACGAGCAGGCCCATGCCGGTGAGCAGGACCGGCTTGACCCCGAACCGGGCCAGCAGCCGCGGCACGAAGCGGACGGTGGTGAACATCGCCAGGGTCATCGGCAGGAAGGCGAATCCCGCGCGCAACGGGCTGTATTCCAGGACCTGTTGACTGATCAGGGTGAGGAAGTAGAACGCGCCGAACATGCCGGCCGGCAGCAACAGCACGCCCGCGTAGCCGCCCGCGCGGTTGCGGTCCGAGAAGAGCCTCAGCGGCATGATCGGTTGGACGGCCCGGGACTCGACGATCGTGAATCCGGCGAGGAGGGCGGCGGCCGTACTGAACCCGAGCAGCGCCTGCGTGTCGCTCCAGCCCGCCTCGGAGACCCGGATGAAGGCGTATACGAGTGAGGTCATGCCGGTGGTGCCGGTCAGTGCGCCGGCCGCGTCGAACCGGCCTGCGTGGCGCGGTGTCTCGTTGACGAAGCGGGGCAGGGCGAGGGCCACCCCGATCCCTATCGGGACGTTGATCAGCAGTGCCCAGCGCCAGGACGCCCAGGAGGTGAGCATGCCGCCCAGGACCAGCCCGATGGAGGCGCCGATGCCCGCCATGGAGGAGTAGATGCCGAGGGCGTGGTGCCGGCGCGGGCCCTCCGGGAAGTTGGTGGTGATCAGGGCGAGGGTGCTGGGGGCGGTGAGCGCGGCGCCCGCGCCCTGCAGTGCGCGGGCCGCGAGCAGCCAGGCGCTGTCGGTGGCCAGCCCGCCGAGCAGGGAGGAGCCGGCGAAGAGCAGAACGCCGGTGGCGAGGGTGCGGCGGCGGCCGACGATGTCCCCGACGCGCCCGCCGAGCAGCAGCAGACCGCCGAAGGCGAGCGTGTAGGCGTTGAGGACCCAGGACAGACCGGTGCGGCTGAAGCCGAGGTCCTGCTGGATGTCGGGCAGGGCGACGTTGACGACGGTGGAATCGACGCCGACCATCAGGTAGGCGGTGACGATGACGAAGAGGACGGTGCGGAGCCTGGCGGGGTGCTGTGGTGCGGTCAGACGTGCTTCGGTGGTGCTGGACGGGCTGGACATGGAGTTCTCCCGTTCGATGTCCCCCGGGTGGGATGTGCGCGGGCAGCACTGAGCAACGGAATGTGGGCAGGCAAGGGTGGCCCGCAGAGATAACCGGGGACTGTCTCCGTTTAACTCTCGCTAAAATACGGAGAGAGTCCCCGGTTCGCAAGGAGTATCTGAATGGCGCAGGTCAAGCCCATGCGAGCGGACGCCCGTCGCAACTACGAACGGCTGCTGAAGGTCGCGGCGGAAGCCTTTGCCGAGCATGGGGAGAACGCGTCGCTCGACGACATCGCCAAGCGGGCGGGGGTCGGGTCGGGCACGCTGTACCGGCATTTCCCGACGCGGCAGGCGCTGCTGGAGGCGGTGTACGTCGATGCCATCGAGGCGCTCGCGGCACGCGCCGACGACTTCGCGCGGGAACTGCCGCCGGGCGAGGCGCTGGTGGAGTGGCTGAACGAACTCAGCGCCGGGATGATCCAGGTCAGGGGTCTCAAGGCCCTGCTCGGCTCGGCTGTCACGGACGGCAGCAATGCCGTGGTCACGGCCTGTGGCAACTCGGTGAAGGGCGCGGCGGAACGACTGGTCGGGGCGGCGAAGCGGGAGGGGACCCTGCGCGAGGACGTCGAGCCGATCGAGATCCTGCGGCTGGCGCACGGTGTGGCCACGGCGTCCGAGCTGGCGAACGGCGAGGGCACACACATCCGCCGCTATCTGTCGCTGCTGACGGACGGTCTGCGTCCCGCAACCGGGGCGTGAACGCCGGGCGCCCCCTGGCCGGGGGCGCCCATGGTCGTCGTAGGACGAACTACAGCGCCTGGGCGGCCGGCTTCACCATGTTCCGGACCGTGCGGGCCTTCACGAACTCGCCCATTGCTGTCATCTCCCACTCGCCGGAGAACTGGCGGATCAGTTTCGCCATCATCACGCCCGTCTGGGGTTCGGCGTTGGTGAGGTCGAAGCGGACGAGTTCCTCGTCGGTGGTGGCGTCCAGGAGGCGGCAGTAGGCCTTGGCGACCTCGGTGAACTTCTGGCCGGAGAAGGAGTTGACCGTGAAGACCAGGCCGGTGGCCTCCTGCGGGATGCGGCCGAGGTCGACCACGATGACCTCGTCGTCGCCTCCGCCCTCACCCGTGAGGTTGTCGCCGGAGTGCTTGATCGCGCCGTTCAGGATGGACAGCTTGCCGAAGTAGCAGCTGTCGATGTGGTTGCGCTGCGGGCCGTACGCGATGACCGACGCGTCCAGGTCGATGTCCTTGCCGCCGTAGGCAGGCTCCCAGCCGAGGCCCATCTTGACCTGGGAGAGCAGCGGGCGGCCGCCCTTGACGAGGGACACCGTCTGGTTCTTCTGGAGGCTGACCCGGCCCTTGTCGAGGTTGATCTTTCCGGTGCCCGGGGCGGGCGGGCCCGCCCCGGGGGCGGGCGTGGCCGGCGGAGGCGGCGGGGTGGTGGACAGGGGCGGGGCGACCGGCTGGGGCGGGGCCGCCGCGGCCGGTTCCTCCACCGTGACGCCGAAGTCGGTGGCGATGCCCGCCAGGCCGTTGGCGTAGCCCTGGCCGACCGCGCGGGCCTTCCACTGGCCGCCCCGCAGATAGATCTCCACGATCACCAGTGCCGTCTCGGTGCCGAGCTGCGGGGGTGTGAACGTGGCCAGGACGGTGTTGTCGTCCGCGTTGCGGATCGTGGCCGTCGGTTCGATGCCCTGGAAGGTCTGGCCCTGGGCGTCCGGGCTCGCGGTGACCACGATCTTCTCGATGCCCGGCGGGACGCTGGCGGTGTCCACGGTGATCGCGTCGGGAGCCGTGCCCCCGCCCGACCGGTAGGTCACGCCCGGGCCGACCGGCTGGTTGTAGAAGATGAAGTCTTCGTCGGAGCGCACCTTGCCGTCGGCGGTGAGCAGCAGGCCCGATACGTCGAGCCGCACCGGGGCGGCGACGTCCACCGTCACGCGGGCGGTGGAGAGAGGGATGTTCGAGCCGGGGGTCATAGCTGTCATGCCGGGTGAACGAGCGGGAGCGCTTTACCGTTCCCTTACCCTGCGCCCAATTGGCCCTCCTACGATCTCGCCCCCGCCGCCCCTTCCCGTTCCCGACTCTGGGGGCTGCCGCCCCCAGACCCCCGCTTTCGGCCTGAACGGCCTCGTCCTCAAACGCCGGACGGGCTGAATAACCAGCCCCTCCGGCGTTTGAGGAGCGGGGGTCCCGGGGGCTGGCC